>JAISSG010000100.1 GCA_031273185.1 Treponema sp.
GCATCGCCACGGACCGGCGACCAGTGCGGCGCGGCACGCTCGGCGGCAAGCAGTCGGGGCAAATCCCCCATTCCCGGCCCTGCCCCCTCGGTCGCTTCACCCGCGATTTTATTCACCACAACGCAGCAGGAATCGCAGTGCACAATACGAGACGCAAGATCAACCATACACTCGCCCCTATTCCCCATTTCCCATTCTTCATTCCTCATTCCCCATTCTTCACTAACCCCATGCGCAACTTTTCAAAAATGATCCGTGTCGCCGCTTCCTGCAAGCGTTCGCGGGGAAGCCTGCCATCGCCAAGGGCGGCGAGGATTGCGCGGTGCGTCCGCCGCAGGTCAGGTTGCCACACCATCACCATGTCAGCCCCGGCGGCGAGCGACCTCACTGCCAGCGCTTCAGGGCTTGCGCCGTCCGAGCTTCCTGCGGAAGCCATCGAGAAGTCGTCGCTGATGATGATGCCCTTAAAACCCAGTTCCCCCCGCAGCCATGCGCCCATCACCTGCGGGGAAAGGCTGGCGATGGTTTCGCCGTCCCATGCCGGAACAGCCGAATGGGAAACCATGATCGCCCGCGCATGGCCGTCATGGATGAGGGCGGCAAAGGGGGAGGTCAGTTCCGCCAGCGCCGCCCGGTCGCCGCCCAGCACCGAGGGAAAAAGATGGGGGTCGGGGCCGGAACTGCCGGGGAAGTGCTTTACGGCGCAAATGACACCTGTCCACTCCATCCCCATGATGAATGCGGCGGCGGCTTTTGCCGTAAAGTCGGGGTCGGGGCCGTAGGAACGATCCTCCAAAAATTCGCCGTTGTCCGCATTGAGGTATTCCGCAACCGGCGCAAAATTCAGGTTAATACCAAGACCGTTAATCGCCTTTCCTGCATTAAAACTATCGGTGTTAATCCGTGCGATGGCACTTTCCCTGCCCTGCGCCGTCTCTAGGTAAGATGCGGCGGGGGGTAGGTCGGCAACGCCGGATAGGAAGCGGTTTATCGCCCCCCCCTCGTGATCAACCGCCACAAAGGGATAGATGGCGGCAGCCCCCTGCGCCACGAGGCTTGCGCTTTCGTCGGCCAGCCGCCGTATAGCGTCGCTGTCGGTGTCGAGGTTGTACCTGAACAGCATAATCCCCCCGGCGGGGCATTCCTCAAGCAAGACCCGCATGTGCCAGGGCAACTGCCCCCTGCCGTCGATGCCAGAGATGATCACCTGGGCGGCAAGCACCCGGTCGTCAAGGGCGGCGGCAATATCGGCTGCGTGGTAGTAAGCGGCACGATCACTTTCCGATTCAGCCGGCGCATCGTCCGCCGTATCGGTTTTGGGGAAACAGCCGGAAAGAAGCAGCAGGAATGTCAATGCCAGGGGCAGAAAGCGCATCGCTCATTATAGAGGAATTTCGGCTTGGGTTGCATCAGCCCAGATGCAGAAAACGCATGAGGTCTTTGAGCGTTTGCAACTCAAGTTCAGCGATATACACGCCAAAATCATTGCTGTTATTTTTTTCAAGAATGTTATAATAATCCGTTCTCCGCAATACGGGTATGGAAACCGGGAATAACCTATCCTGGTATAAAAACGTGTTCATTACCAGCCGGGATATTCTCCCGTTTCCGTCGGTAAAGGGGTGGATGTTTACCAGTTTTCTGTGGGCTTCGGCGGCAAACATAACAGGATGAAAACCATTCCGTTCTTTGTTTGTCCATTCCAGGAATCCCTGCATTTTCGCCGGGACATTTTCCGCTTTCGGCAATACCTTTTTGCTTCCGCTGATTATTACCTCGATTTTTCTGTACTCGCCGGGGCTGATAAAGCCGGGAATGTTCTGGCTAAACAATTGATGGCAGTACAGTATGTCATGTTCTGTCATTGTTCTCTTGTTGATAAGGGAAAACATGTAATCGTATGCTTTGCCATGGCCTTCGACTTCGTAAAATTCCCTGAGGGGATGGCCGCCTATGGTGATTCCGTCCTCAAGAATCACCTTTGTTTCCTCCAGGGTGTGGGTATTGCCTTCAATCGCATTGGAAGAATAGGTTGTCTCAATCTTAAAGAATTGGTTGATTTGCCTAAGGTATGCCCCCTCGAATGGACGTATTTGGTTGATTGTTTCCATTCGCCTGTCAATTTCGTTTAATAAATCCATGATTGGTACCGTTTTATTCCCAAAGGAGTTTCAAATTCTGCCCATCAAATTTCACCATGTATCATTTTTTGTTAATTCTCTTAATTTTTTGGTGATATTTTTACGATTAATTTTTTTCAGATATTCCGTCAATGCCTTTTGGTATAATGCGTTTCTTGAAACACCTAAATTTTGGGCGACCTCTTCCGCCTCGAAGAAAATCGTATTTGGCAAGGATATTACTGTTTTCACATTGGCAGTATAACACGGGTATAAATTATTGTCTATAGGGTTTTTCAGTAATAGCTGATCCGGTAATCGCCGTTTATCGTAAAGCCCAATCGCTGGTATACCCGCCGGGCGCTGGGGTTTGACTTTCTGGCGAAAAGGGAAACGCCCCAGCCGTGGGCAATAAGGTCTGCGGTAAACTCGCCGGTCATCCTGCGGGCGATGCCCATGCCGCGAAAGTCGGGGTGGACGTACACGCCGCCAACCTGACAGCGGGTAAAGGCGGTGGCGTTGGTGTTGACCTTCCCGACGAGGCGACCGTCAAGCTCGGCGACAAGCATTTGCTCGTTTGCGAAAAGGCGCTCGGTGTTCAGGCGGCTGACGGCGGCGTTGAATTCCGCCGCAGAGGGCAGCACCTCCTCCCGCTCGTAGCCGCCGTGCAGCGCGGCAAGCGAGTTCATGTCGGACGCATTCGGCTGGCGAATCACCAGAGCCGCAGGACCGGCGGATTTGAAGTCGCCCGGCGCGCGGTCGATGCACATCATGTCGTAGTCGATATTTTCCGTGGGAGATAAACCGATCTTCTCCAGCGCAGATGCCATGATTTCCGCGTCTGCTATTTTTCCCTGCAATGAATAGATGGGAACCACGCCAAAGATGCCGCTGAGAAAACGCGGCAAAGGAATTTTTTTCTGATCGCAGAGCACCGGCAGCAGTGTCTGGCGGGAAAGGATGGCAAGGGCGGCGATTTTCCCGTCGCTGTCGCCCAGCGTCCATACACGGCCTTTCAGTGCCCGACGGTTCAGGAACCTGCTGCACGCATTCATGCACCAGTGTTCCTGCGATTGCAGCAGTGCCTCGGCTTCTGCTACCTGCCGCCGTTTCATTTTTTGCCAACGTCGCTGGTGTCGCCAGCTTTGCTGGTGTGGCTCATTCATAGGGCAAGCGCCCCTCGGCGGGAATCCTCCCGGTGATTGCGGAAAAACCGGCGGCAAGCGATTCAAGGGCATCGTTGTACACCGCCACCGCCCCGTCCACCCAAGAAACGCTTTCGAGGTGGACCGGACTCAGCACCGACAGCACGATGATCTTTTTTCCCAGCGACCGCAGGTTGCGCAGAGTCCGCACGCCCTCGGTATCGGACAGGCAGAAGATGATCGTGTCGGCGCGGCTGGCGTATGACAGCAGATCGCTGATGTCAAATTCCTCGGAGTACCAGTAGGAAATTGAGCCGGGGAAGGCGGCCCTTCCGCCCTTGAAAAAATCCAGATACTGCCCCGTCAGCAGCACCCTTCCGGCGTTTTCCGGTTTTACCGGAAAAACGCCGCCTTCACCCTGCGGCGGCTTTACGATGGTGGCGCTCCGTGCCGCAAGGTTCAGAAAAAACGCCGTGCTTTCGGGAGTGGAAAGACCCGCCTCCACTTTTTCAAGGTTGGGAATGAAGGGCGGCGTTTGCTTGCCACGCAGATAGCGGAGCTTTACCAACAGTGTTCGCCGCGCCGCATCGCGCACCCGCTGGCGGAACTCGCTGTTCTCCCGCATCGAGGTTGACAGCAGCGTCCACACCGGATCGTACAGGTTGGGCGTTTTTGAAAACAGGATGATGTCGTTTCCGGCGAGCAGCGCCTGCCTTGCCGTCCGTGAAAGGCTTCCCGCCCACTGCGTCGCCCCGTTCATCATTAAATCGTCGGTGATGATAATTCCTTTATAGCCCATCCTTTCGCGCAGTACGTCTTGCAGAAACCATGCCGAAAGCGATGCCGGGGCGGAGGCATCTGCCCTGCCGCTGGCGGCCCTTGCGCCGGGAAAGGCGATGTGCCCGCTCATCAGGGCGGGCAGGCCCTCGGCGACCAGCATTCGGTACGGTACTAACTCTCTGTCCCACAGAGTCTCGAAGGACACGTCGATGGTCGGCAGCACGCCGTGCGAATCCAGATCGGTGCCGCCGTGCCCCGGGTAGTGCTTTGCCGTGGGGATTACCCCCGCCGCCTGCTGTCCCCGCATGAACGCCGCTCCAAGGATGCCCACGTTTGCCGGGTTGCTGCCGAATGCCCTCGGTCCGATCAGCGCCGAGCGGCGGTTGGTGAACAGGTCAACCGTTGGGGCAAAGTTGATGTTGATCCCCAAGAGGGCAAGCTCCTGACCGATGTAGTACCCGGCGAGGTAGGCATCACGGGGATAGCCCGACGCGCCGATAGCCATGTTGCCCGGCGTTTCGCTGGTGCTTCCCTTGACGTGGCGAATCCAGCCCCCCTCCTGATCGGTTGCCACCAACAGGGGAATGCCGAACGCCCCCCTAAGGCTTTCCTCCTGCAAGTCGCCGACCGTGCGGGCAAGGCGCAAAGTGTCCTCGGTGTTCCAGCCGAATATCTTCACGCCGCCGATGTTGCGCTCCCGTATCCAGTCCATGATCAACGGCGAAGGCTCCGCCCCCACCCAGCCGAGCATGAACACCTGCCCCAGCGCCTGATCGTCGGTCATTGCCTCCTCGATGGCGGCGGCAAGTTCCTCCGGCGTTCCCTCGTCGAAAAAATTGAGCGAATGCAGCGGGCTTGCAAGAATAGCCAGCGCAACGGCAAAAACCAACCCGCGGCGAAAATCGTTATGTGTCATTTATAGGCACTGCCCCGCAGCTCGTCGATGTACTCCGCCGCACTGTGGGCGGCAACCGCGCCTTCCCCCGCCGCGACAATCACCTGCCTGAACGCGCCGGATCGAACATCACCTGCGGCAAACAATCCCGGCACGGAGGTTGCCATTTTCTGATCGGTGATGATGTAGCCGCTTTCGTCAAGCACCGCCTTCAGACCATCGTCGCCGGGATCGGCGCTCGACAACAACGACGACTGGGGGATCATACCGGCGCAGACAAAAACTGCATCGGTATGATCCTCGTATCGTTCCCCGCTGCGCTCAAGTGTTACCGAGGAAACCATCTTTTCACCTTTTATTTCCTTAATCACCGTGTTGAAGCGAACCTCAATGTTTGGGTTACGCATAACACGTTCGGCGAGGGATTTTTGGGCGCGGAAGCGGTCGCGGCGGTGGACGATGATCACCTGAGGACTCAGGCGGGAAAGGTACTGTGCCTCGTCGCAGGCGGCATCTCCCCCGCCCGCCACGAATATTTTTTTGCCTTTGAAAAACGATCCGTCGCAGGTGGCGCAGTAGGAAACCCCCCGCCCGGTGAATTCCTGTTCGCCGGGTATGCCCAGCAGCCGGTGAGTTGCGCCGGTCGCCAGAATCACCGCCGGGGCTGTGCGCCGTTCGCCGTTTGCCAACGTTATGGAAAAGCCGTCTGTGTTTTTGGCAAGGGCGGCGACCTCCTCGCCGAGGAACGCCGCGCCAAAGTCCTCTGCCTGACGATGCAGGTCTTGGGCAACGTCAAAGCCAGACTTCGGTCCGGCGATCACGCTGCCATCCGCACCACGTTGTGCCACGTTGCCGGGGTAGTTTTCCAGCGCGTCGATCAGCAGCGCCTGCCCGCCGGGGGCCATCCGCTCGATCACCAGTACCTTCAGGTTTGCCCGTGCGCCGTACTGCGCCGCCACCAGACCCGCCGGTCCCGCCCCGATTATCAATAAGTCAGCGTCAAATTCCGCCATGCCCCCTCCCGTTCGTACTATAGCCATAGTGATTAAGATTGTCAATGAATGTCGTATATGTACACACTTATTCAAATATTAATACATTAATTTTGCCAATAATTTCATCAGCATGGCCCCGGCATTGCCGTTACCTTCAAGCTGGGCGGAGGAGAATGCAAAGGTTGTTTTGAGAAGATTTTTTGAAAAATAATAATAAATAAATTTCTAATTTAAGCCTGCGTTCTCGGCTTCGCCAAGGTAGGCATGGCGAACCCTGTCGTCCTTCAAAAGCGCCGCGCCGGTGTCCTGCATGGTGATCTGGCCTATTTCAAGAACATAGGCGTAGTCCGCGACTTCCAGCGCGGCGTGGGCGTTCTGCTCTATCAGGAGGATCGTGGTGCCGCCCTTGTTTATCTCGCGGATAATGCTGAAGATCATCTTCGAGACCAGGGGGGCAAGGCCGAGGCTTGGCTCGTCAAGCATCAGGAGCTTCGGGTTGGACATAATCCCCCGCGCCACGGCAAGCATCTGCTGCTCGCCGCCGGACAGGGTACCGGCTGGCTGGCGCATGCGCTCCCTCAGGCGGGGGAAAAGCTCGAAACCGTGCTCCATGTCCCGCTTTATCCCCTCCTTGTCGTTGCGGGCGTAGGCGCCCAGCATAAGGTTTTCGTAAACGGTAAGGTTGGGGAAAACCCGGCGGCCCTCGGGGATCAGCACGACTCCCTGCGAAACGATGTCCTTGGGGTCGTTATTGGTGATGTCCTTGCCGTTCCAGGTGATCTTTCCCGATGACGGCTTTACCAGCCCGATGATCGAGTTGAGCAAGGTGCTTTTTCCCGCTCCGTTTGCCCCGATCAGGGTGATGATTTTGCCGTCGGGGACTTCCATATCAACACCCCGCAAGGCGTGGATGCCGCCGTAAAAAACCGACACGGCCTCAAGCCTCAGCATCGTCGCCTCCCCCCAGGTACGCGTCGATCACCTTTTGGTTTTTCTGGATCTCGGACGGCGTTCCCTCGGCTATGGTAACGCCGTAGTCGAGTACGTACAGCTTCGTGCAAATCCCCATTACCACCTGCATGTGATGCTCGATAAGCAGGATGGAAATGTTGAATTTGTCCCGCACGGCAACGATGAAGCCCATAAGCTCGTTGGATTCCTGGGGGTTCATCCCCGCGGCGGGCTCGTCAAGCAGCAGCACCTTGGGGCCGGTCGCCAGGGCGCGGACAATCTCAAGGCGGCGCTGCTTGCCGTAGGGCAGGGAAACAGCGATGTCGTCGGCGTTTCCCAGAAGGCCCACCGATTCCAGCATCTCAAGGGCAAAGCCCCGGGAGCGCTTTTCCTTGCCAAGATAGCCGGGCAGGTGGAGGATCGACTCAAACAGGCCGGGCCTTTCACGGAGCCAGCAGGCGACGAGCACGTTCTCAAGCACGGTCATTTTGGGAAAAAGCCGTATGTTCTGGAAGGTCCGGGCTATCCCGGCTTCGGTTATGACGTGGGGCTGCTTCCCGGCGATGTTTTTCCCGTTCAGCAGAACCTCCCCCGTGGTGGGGCTGTACATGCCGGTGATCATGTTAAAGACCGTGGTCTTGCCTGCCCCGTTCGGCCCTATCAGCCCGACAATCTCACGGTCATCGACCTTCACCGAAAAATCGGACACCGCGGTAAGCCCGCCGAACTGCATGGTAAGGTGCGCGGTGCTCAGCATCGGCGGCCTCTCTTTTTCGACGGCAGCTTCAGCTTGCTGAGCTTGAAATCGGTAACCATGTCCCATGAGAATTCCCGGTTGCCCATCAGGCCCTGCTGCCGGAAAATAACGACCAGCATCAGCAGGATGCTGAATACCACCATTCTCAGGCCGGGCAGGCCGTTGGTCTGGAAGAACAACAGGTTCAGGGGGCCGTCGAGGAATCGCAGGCCCTCCATGGCAATCGTTACGATAATCGCCGCAACGATCGAGCCGGTTATGCTGCCGACTCCTCCCAGCACCACGATAAGGAGGATTTGGTAGGTCTGGACAAAGGTGAACATCGGGGGCGCAATGACGCGGGTCCAATGGCCGAACAGCGCGCCGCCGACCCCCGCCATAAAGCTGGAAATGGTAAAGCTGGTGATTTTCACCCTGGCGATGTCTATCCCCATCGCCTGCGCGGCGATTTCGTTGTCGCGCACGGCCATGCACGACCTGCCAAAAGAGGAATGTATCAGCGCGAGGATAAATACCGTCGAGACAAGCGCCGTGCCCCAAATCATGTAGGTTGTCGCAAAGGGTGGCAGGCCTTTCAGCCCCAAAGCCCCGTTGGTGATCGTCTGGGTGTTGGTAAGCACCACCCGGATAATTTCCGAAAAGCCGAGGGTTGCGATGGCAAGGTAATCGTCGCGGAGCCGCAGGGCGGGCGCGCCGATAAGAAAACCAAACAACCCCGACACCAGCCCCGCAATGACCAGCGCCGGGATAAAGGGCATCTGGATGTTCGCCAGCGGCGCGACAATTGGCGCCAGGAAAAAATTCATCTGCTTTTGGGCGGGAGTCAGGGTCAGCAGGGCGGTGGTATACGCCCCGATGGCCATAAAGCCGGAGTGCCCCAGGGAGAACAGCCCGGTAAACCCGTTTATCAGGTTGAGCGACAATGCCAAAACAACATAAATCCCGCAGAGGTTAAAAATTTCCTTGTAGAAGTCGCTGAAGGTCTTCTCGACAAGAATCAAGAACAGGAAGCCAACACAGAGCGCGATAACCGTAGCTATGTTTTTTTGTTTTCTCGCCAATATCATGTTGCATCCCTATACTTTTTCTATCTGATGCTTGCCCAGAAGCCCCGAGGGCCTTACCAGCAGGACGATGATGAGCAGGACGAAGGCAAACGCGTCGCGGTACCCGGTAAGGGTGGGCAATGCCGCAACCATCATGATTTCGATAAGGCCCAACAGCAGCCCTCCCAGCACCGCGCCGGAAATGTTCCCGATGCCGCCAATGACTGCGGCAATAAAGCATTTCAGGCCGGGCATCGCCCCCACGGTGGGGATAAGCTGGGGGTACTTGGATGCCCACATTACGCCGCCGATTGCGGCCAGGACCGACCCGGTCCCGAAGGTAAACGAAACAATCCTGTTTACGTCAATCGCCATAAGCCGGGCCGCCGAAAGATCGGTGGAAACGGCCCGCATGGCCATCCCGGTTTTTGTCTTGTGCACGACTATCTGCAAGCCAACAAGCAGTATCGCCGTTATAACGGGGATAACCAAATTGACGCTTACGACGGATACTGCCTGGATTTTTACCACCTGCGTAAGAAATGCCGGCACGGGGAAACCCTTGGGCCTCCCGCCGAAAATAACCGTTGCAAGATTCTGCAATAAAAACGACGCGCCAATCGCGCTGATCATGATGGAAATTCGGGGCGAATTGCGCAGGGGGCGGTATGCCGCCTGCTCCAGGCAGACACCCAGCAGGCCGGTCAGCCCAAAAGAGACGATAAAACCGGCCCACCAGGGCATAAAAAACAGCGTAATGGCGTAAAAGGCGATATACCCCCCCAGCATGAAAATATCGCCGTGGGCAAAGTTGATCAGCCTGAGGATGCCGTACACCATGGTATAGCCAATGGCTATCAAGGCGTACAGGCTCCCCAGCGAAAGGGCGTTGGTAAGCTGCTGGAAAAAATCAACCATAACTTACGCCGCCCTCCGTTGTCATGTTTTGCTAAGGTTCTACGATGAGGTTGAAGACGAACCTTCCGTCTTCAACGGTCTTGATGTACGCGCTCTTGGTGGCGTCGCCGTTTTGGTCAAGGGTGGTGGTGCCGGTCGCGCCGACAAAACCGGAGGTGCTGGCGATGGCATCCCTGATGGCGCCGGGTTCCAGCGAGCCGGCCCGCTGGATCGCGTCCAGCGCGACCAGATAGCCGTCATAACCCAGGGCGGTAACCGCTGCGGGTTCCCGGGGGTAACGCTGGGCATACTCTTCCAGGAAAGTCTTTGCCTCGTCCGTGCCGGCATACTCGGCTGCGAAGAACGAGGAGAACGCCGCGCCAGTGACCCTTTCGCCGCCCACGTCGATAAACTCCGGGGTTTCCCAGGTATCGCCGCCGATGAACGGGGTGGTAATGCCAAGCTCGCGGGCCTGCCGCATAGCCAGGGCCGACTCGGTGTAGTTGCCCGGCGCAAAGATTGCGTCAGGGCGCAGGGAGCGGATTGTGGTAAGCTGGGCGCTGAAGTCCTGGTCGCCGGTGTTGTAGTTAACCACGGCAAGTACCGCGTTGGGGTTCTCGGTAAGCCGCTGGAAATTCTCGGTAAAGAACCTCGCCAGGGCGACGGAGTAGTCGTTGTTTACTTCCTGCACGATAACCGCCGTCCTCGCGTTCAGAGTGTTGTATGCGTAATTTGCCATGACCGTTCCCTGGAAGGGATCGATAAAGCAAACCCGGAAATACCAGTCGTTCCCGGCGGTCACCAGGGGGTTGGTGCAGGAAAGCCCGATAGCGGGAATTTTGTCCCGCAGCACCTCCCCGCCGGCCATTGACATGGAAGAGCCCCATGATCCGAGGATCACGTGCACCTTGTCCCGGTCGATAAGCCGCCGCACCGCGTTGGCCGCCTCGGCCCTGTCAGACCGGTTGTCCGCGACGACCAGTTCCACCCGGTAAGTCTTGCCGCCGACTTCCACCGTGGGGTTCAGCTCGTTCGCCAGCTTGATTCCCTCGAGTTCCATGGCGCCGCCCGCCGCGTTCGCGCCGGTCAGGGGCTCGTACACCCCAATTCTAATCACGTCTTCGGCGGTTGCTGCCTTGCGCTGGCAACTGCCAAGCGCCAGCGCTGCCACAAGCAGCGCCAGACAGGCAATCTTGAATGTCTTCATCTTCTCTCCTCCTAACTTTGGTATGATTCTGTCACTATGGCATGAATTTTTAAAAAACTCAATACGCCAATCCCCTAATCACCTGTAAAGAGCGATGCCGAATACAGCTCGTACATTTTCCCGTCCACCATTATCTCGTTGGCCACCCGGAGCCGGCGGGAAAGGTCGCGGGCAAGGTTCATCAGGAGCAGGGCAAACGCCTTGATGTCGCTTTTATATATCTTCCTCAGCGATATGTTTGACATGGACATGACGGTGACATCGGTCACGGCCCTGATGGTGGCGGCGCAGGGCATCACGTCCAGCACTTCCATTTCGCCAAACGTGTTCCCCTCGGCCAGATCGTAGATCAGGGTGCTTCCCTTGATGATGGAAACCCTGCCCTTGACGATGAACAGTATCTTGTCGTTGGGGATTCCTTCCTTAATGATAACCTCGCCGGGCCCGTACCTTTCCTCGACCATAAGGGGGATAATCTTGCTGATCTGGTCCTCCAAAATACCGCCGAAGAGCGAATATTTTTGCAGGTTTTTTGGTTCGAGCATAATCCCACCTTACACGTTAAACTTGAAAAACACCACGTCGCCGTCCTGGACGACGTACTCCCTTCCCTCGATCCGGTACCTGCCCGCCTCTTTTATCTTTGCCTCGGTTCCGTACCTTACAATGTCGTCGAAGGCGTATACCTCCGCCTTGATAAAACCCTTCTCGAAATCCGTGTGTATGGCTCTCGCCGCCCTGGGGGCCGGGTCCCCGGCGTGGATCGTCCAGGCGCGGCACTCGTCCTCCCCGGCGGTGAAAAAGGTGCGCAGTCCCAAAAGGCCGTAGGCGGCGTGGATCAGCGAGGAGAGGGCCGGCTCTTTAAGGCCCAGTTCCCCAAGGAAGGCCTGCTTTTCCTCGGGGTCTTCGATGGAGACCAGTTCCGCCTCGAACTTGCCGCAGATCACCTCCACGGGCGAGCCTTCCGCCGCAGCCTGCTTTCTCACCGCTTCCACATACGCGCTGGCGCCCCCGCCCGCCGCAGCCTTCATGCCCGCCTCGTCCACGTTGCACACGTAAATCTGGGGCTTGGCGGTGATAAAGTGGCAGTCGTAGATCGCCGCCTTCTCCTCGCCGCCAAGCGCGACCGAGCGTATCGGCTTGCCGTTTTCCAGCGCGGGGCCTATCCTGTCCAGGACGCCCAGCACAATCTCGGCGGCCTTCTGCTCGTTTTTGGCCTGGACCTTCAGCGCCCGCTCGGCCCGCTCCCGGCGCTTGGCCAGGGTTTCAAGGTCGGCCAGCGCCAGCTCAATATTGATCGTCTCAATGTCCGATTCGGGGTCGATGCGGTCGCTGACGTGGACTACGTCGGGGTCGTCGAAACAGCGGACAACGTGGGCGATTACCCCGACTTCCCGGATATGGGACAGGAACTGGTTCCCCAGCCCCTCCCCCTTTGAGGAGCCTTTTTTAAGCCCGGAAATATCGACAAATTCCACGGTTGCGGGGATGGTGCGCCGGGGCTTGAAAATCTCGCTGAGCTTTGCCAGCCGGGGATCAGGCACGTCCACGATTCCGATGTTGGGGACGATGGTGCTGAACGGGTAGTTCGCGGCTTCGGCGGGAGCGGAACTCAGGGCGGAAAAAATCGTGGACTTGCCCACGTTGGGCAGCCCCACGATGCCGCAGTTTAAGGCCATGCCATATTATGGCACAGAACCCCGGTCTAGGCAATTAATAAAGCTCTAAAGCATTTCGCGCACCCACGCCATATACAGGGCATGAGACCACCGGCATTCCCCGAACGGCTCGACCCGCTCAACGACTACCTCTTTCTCAGGGTCATGGGAGAGAAGGGCGACGAAGTCCAGCTCCTGTGCTTCCTCAACGCGGTGCTGGGGCGAACCGGCGACGACCGGCTTGCCTCGGTGGAAATCATCGAGAACAAAACGTTGCCTGCGGAATTCCTGGGCGGCAAAACCAGCATCCTCGACGTGCGGAAATTGAAGGCGATGGGTATTTCGGTGGAGCAGATAAACGCCGCAACCGGGCTTGTTCCGCAGACGATAGAAAAGCTCTGGCAATGCGGCGTTATACCGAGGCGGCGATCCGTTCTTGTGCTGACCCTTCGGTGGCTATTTTCTCCCGGAAGGTGATCTGAAAAGTATGATGGATTAGGATAACAGTGAGAGCAAAAAGAAATACTATGAAAGAATGGTAATCAGCATAGAACTCAATTGCCCTCACTGCAATAGCCCTGACATAG
>JAISSG010000121.1 GCA_031273185.1 Treponema sp.
TGGTGTTCGCCGTCAACACGACCACCGCCGTGCAGGGGCCGATCCAGGACTACATCGCCCTTTCGGGGGACATCATCGCCGGGACCCAGGTGGACACGTTTTCCGAGGCGGCGGGCAAAGTCGCCCAGGTGTACGTCGTCGTGGGGCAGCGGGTGGAACGGGGCCAGCGGATAGCGGCGATTGACCCTTCCCGCCCCGGCATGGATTTCCAGTTGAGCATTGTCACGGCCCCCATCAGCGGGACGGTCGTTACCCTGCCCGCCCAGGTCGGCATGACGATCAGCCAGGCGGTGCCGCTGGCCCGCATTGCCGGGGGCAGCGCGCTGGAAATCCAGTTGTACGTGGCGGAGCGGTTCATCTCCAGAATGGCGATGAACCTCCCCTGCGAAATTACCCTTGACGCATGGCCGGGCGAAATTTTCCGGGGCAGCATACGGGAAATTTCCCCCACGGTTGATCCCGCCTCCCGCACTATGGAAGTGAAGGTGAACGTGACCAACACCGGCTCGAAGCTGAAGGCGGGGATGTTCGCCAAGGTGAAGGTCGTCACCGAGCGGAAGGACGGCATCGTGAAGATCCCGGCGGGGGCGATGGTCTCGCGCTTTGGGGAGCATTACGTCTATGTCGTGGAAAAAAACCCCGAGAACCAGGAGCAAAACCTGGTAAGAAAACGGATTATCGTCCCCGGGATCAGCATCGACGGGGCGCTTGAAATTCAGCAAGGGCTTGCGCCGGGCGAGGAAATAGTGGTACGGGGGCAGACCCTGCTTGACGACGGGTCTCTGGTCAACGTGGTCGAGCGCACTGCGCCGCTGGCCAATTAAGAAGAGGAAAGTATGAGCCTTACCAAAACGGTCGTTTCGCGGCCAACCACGGTTTTTATCATTTTCGCCCTGCTTATCGGGCTGGGCTTTTTCGCCCTGATAAACCTCCCCATCGATCTCTACCCGGAGATCAACCCGCCGATTTTATTGGTGTATACCTCCTACACGGGCGCGGGGCCGGAGGAAATCGAGCGCACCGTTACCCGCCGACTGGAGGCGGTGCTGTCGGGCGTTTCCAGCCTTGAGAAAATAACGTCCACCTCGTCAAAGGGCAGCAGCATGGTGATCATGGAATTCACCTACGGCACCGACCTTTCCGATGCGTCGAACTCCGTCCGGGACTCCCTGGAGCGGATCAGGAACTACATGCCCACCGACGCGGACGCGCCCTTAATCTTCAAATTTGACCCGGCGATGATCCCGATCATGGGGCTGACGGTAACGTCGGACCGGCGCACATCGGAGGAACTGCGGGAAATCGCCGAGGACACGATCATCCCCCGCATAGAGCAGACGCCGGGCGTGGCAACCGCCTCGGTAAACGGGGGCAGGGAGCGGATCGTCCGCATCGAAATCCCGCAGAACCGGCTTGAGGCTTACGGCCTGACGGTGACGCAGATACAGCAGATGCTCGCCGCGCAGAACATGCAAACCGCCGCGGGAACCATCACCGAGGGGGGGCTGTCGTACATCCTCACCACGATGGGCGAGTTCACCTCGCTTGACGAGATCAGAAACACCGTCGTTTCCTACCGGGGCGGCGGCTTTACCGGCACGCAGGTGGCGCTGCCCCGCCAGGTGTACCTGCGCGACCTGGCCAACGTGATCGACGGCTTCCGCGACGAGACCAGCACGGTGTACGTCAACGGCAAGCCGGCGGTGATGATGATGGTGCAGAAGCAGAGCGGGAAAAATTCCGTGCAGACGGCAAAGGACCTGCGCGCTCGGATCAAACGGCTGCAGGCCGAAATTCCCCCGGACATAACCATCAGCGAGCGGTTCAACACCACCGACATCATTGAAAATTCGCTTAACCAGGTTACGTCCTCGGCAGTCAGCGGGGCCTTGCTTGCGGTGCTGATACTGTTCGTTTTCCTGCGCTCGCTTAAACCCACCCTGATCATCGGGATCAGCATACCCGTGTCTATCATCATAACCATGATGGTTATGTACTTCGCCGGGCTGACCCTCAACCTGATGACTATGGCGGGCCTCGTGCTGGGAATAGGGATGCTGGTCGATAACTCAATTGTTATCCTGGAAAACATCTACCATTACCGCGAAAAAGGGGCCAAGCTGGGAACCGCGTCGGTGATAGGCACTTCCGAGATGGTGGTCGCCATTACCGCTTCCACGCTTACCACCCTGTGCGTGTTCCTCCCGCTGGTGATGTTCCAGGGCCTGCTGGAAGTGGCGGGCGAGCTTTTTGCCGGCCTGGCGTTTACCGTCGTCATATCGCTGGCGATCTCGCTGTTCACCGCCGTTTTCCTCGTGCCGGTGCTGTCGAGCCACTACCTCCCGCTGGTTACGCGGAAACAAAAGCCGCTGACCGGCCCGCTGGCAGAAATCGACGCCGGCTTCGAGCGTTTTTTCGTGCGGCTGGAAAACGGCTACCGCTGGGCGGTGGGCAAGGTGCTCAAGCACAAAGCCGTTGTTATCATTTCTTTGCTGCTGCTGTTCGTCGGAAGCATTTTGCTCGTGCCGGTAATCGGCTGGGAATTCATGCCCGAGCAGGACGACGACAACGTCAGCGTGACGGCGACCCTGCCGATGGGAACCCCCCTGGAGAAAACCGAGGAGGTCTTGCAGCAGTTCCAGCTTATCGTCCAGAGGGAGATCAGGGGCTACGACACGCTGGTCCTGCGGGCCGGCGGCGGCGGGATGTTCGGCACGGGCGGCTCCAGCAACTCAGGCTCCCTGCGCATCAACCTGAAAAAGTACAAGGAGCGCCTGGAATCGGCCAACGAGATCAAGGAAATACTGCGGCCCCATTTCAACGAATTCCCCGGCGTATCGTTTTCCTTTAGCAGCGGCGGCATGCGCGGCTTTGGCGGCGGCAGCGCGGTGGACATAATCCTCCGCACCGACGACCTGGCAAAGGGCAAGGCCCTGGGCGAGAAAATCGCCGCGCTGCTGAGGGACAGGCTCTCCGATGTCGTCACCGAGCCGACGGTCGATCTGCAGGACGGCCTGCCCCAGATCGAGATAAAGCTGGACCGCGAAAAAATGTACGCGCTGGGCCTGAACACCTACGTCGTGGGCAACGAGATAAAGGCCGCCGTTGACGGCATCACCGCCACCCGGTACAAATCCGGCGGCAAGGACTACGACGTTATCCTGATCCTTGCCGAGGCGGATCGCAGCACCCGCCCCGCCCTGGATCAGATTTTCGTCAACAGCCAGGTGGCCGGCAGGGTTCCGCTTTCCAGCTTTGTCGAGTACGAGGAGGGAACCGGCCCCCTTACCATACGCAGGGAAAACCAGAGCCGCATCATCCACGTCACCGCCGGGGCAAAGCCGGGCGCGAAACGGAACACTCTGCAAAAACAGGTGGAGGACCTTATCAGGGCGGAGATACCTGTCGAGGACGACTTGATCATCGAATACGGCGGCGACAACGCCGAGATGGTAAAAATGATGACCCGCTTTATACTGATCTGCATTGTGGCGGTCTTCCTCGTGTTCGGCGTCATGGCGAGCCTGTTCGAATCGTTCAAGGACCCGTTCATCATCATATTCACGATCCCGCTCTCGATCATCGGCATCGTGGCGATCTACCTGATCACCGGCACCATCTTCAACGTGCTGACCGCCGTGGGTCTGCTGGTGCTGCTCGGCGTTATCGTGAACAACGGCATCGTGCTGGTGGACTACACCAACCTCCTGCGCAAGCGGGGCTATTCCCTGACCGATGCCTGCGTCGAGGCGGCGGGCAACCGCCTGCGCCCGATCCTGATGACCACCCTCACCACGATCCTGGGCCTGGTGCCGATGGCGTTCTTCCCCGGCGAAGGCTCGGAGATGGTGGCGCCCATCGGCAAAACGGTTCTCGGCGGCCTTTCTTTCGGCACCCTGATGACCCTGTTCCTCATGCCGACGGTGTACGCGGTGTTCAACAAGCGCAGCGACGAGCGGGCGGCCAAGGCCGAGGCGCGGCGGCAGAGGATCGCCCTGGGGCTTAAAAAGCAGGACATTAAAGCCTCGCCCGCCTTTGGCGGTGTCGCCAGGACCGATGAAATGCCCCACGGGATACTGCACGGGGAAGCGTAATGAAAATCTTTTCAGGGGGGCCAATCCATGATTCGAATTGAAATAATAGCCAACCATTCGGTCGAGGAAAATATCCTTGACGCCCTTAAGCACGAAGGGGTGGGCAAGTACTATACCAAGTACCCCACCATCCACGGGGTCGGCACTTCCGGCCCCCGGATGGGAGATGCCGTCTGGCCGGAGGAAAATTTTGCCATGGTGATCTGGTGCGACGAGGAAGAGGCGCGGGGAATAGAGCAGGCGGTGGCGTTTGTAAAGAAAAAATTCCCCGGCGAGGGGATCAAGCTGTTCGGCCTGCCGGCAGGCTAGTACTAGCGTTTTCCGGCTATTTTAGCTCGGCATCCATCTTGTTCTGAAGATTGTGCTGGATGTACTTGCGGATTCTGGTGCGGACGCCGGGATCGATGCGCTGGGTAAAGAGAAGCACGTACACCTTATCCTTGCCCTCCATGCGGGAACCAAGGACAATGCCCTCCGTTTTGAGCAGGCTGCTCTGGAGCTTCACCTGTACGTCCTTGAACAGGGTGTTCTTGACTATCTCGGGGTTGCCTTCCAGGACAAAGGAAATGCCCACTACACTGACATCCTTGATTTGGCCCTTGACGAATACCCCGTTCAGCGGCATGTTCATGGTGGTGTTGGCCTCTCCGTCGGTGATTGCCCGGATGTACTTTCGGCGGCCCTTTGCGTTGACTGACTGCAAAATTTCTATCAGGCGCGTAATGGCCTTGTCCAGGTCAAACTTCAGCACGGTATAGCCGCAGGGTACCTTGAGCGACATAAGGTACTTGCGCTTGATCGCCTCGTCGTCGTTGGAGGTAACAACGCCGATGGCTATGCCCTTGGTTTCCGGCGCGCTCATTACCCCCGTTATCCAGGCTTCCCATTCTTTTTCCGCCAGCCCCTCGTTGATGTCAACGAAGACAATGGAATCGGGGTATTTTTTCAGCACCCGCCTGAGCGCGTCCTTGTTCTTGGCCATGTAGGTCTCGTATTCCTGCTGGACCAGCTCTGAAATGACGCGATTTTGGACAACAGCCGTGGGATATAGGAAAAAGATTTTTCTGCCCAGGCTGTCCGAGGAGCCGCCGGTTTCACCCATAACTGCACTATATACTATTTCAACACCGTTGGCAACATTACGCGGAGCCTCATAAAATGGGCAAACAAGGCCCCTGCAAGCACTGATCCTCGTGGATGGAAAACAGGCCGCGCCCAAGCCGGAGAAGCCAGGGCGGCCCAAAAACCGGCAGGGCAGGCGGCCCTATACCGATGGGGCCGTCGCTTGCCTGCGCACGCTCTGGGCGTTTTGCTGGTATAACTGCGGCAAGTACCCCGCCCCCGCCATCCGCGGCCAGATGCCCTTTCTTCAGGCCCTCCGAAAGCCAAACTTCGCCATTGCGGCGGAAACCAACGAGAAACTGCTCAAAACAAGCCCCGCAACGATTAGCCGCTATCTGAAAGCGGACAAGGACGCGCTTCGCGGCGAAACGCCGCATTTTATCTTTACAATTCTTTTAACCGTGTAACAATTCTTCTGAATTCACAATTCCGTGCTGCGCCTGAATTTCTGCGCGCGTCAACTTCGGTTGTGCCTGTGGTTCCGAAAATGCGAGTTTGACATTGCTCTTGTTGGCGGCTTGGCTCAGCGGTTGCGTAGCTGAACCTAATCCAAGGGAGGCCAAATCTTCACACCACCCGTCAAATTTCCCTATGTCTGCAATTTGTTGGACAAGTTTAGCGGGCGCACCGGATGGCCCTACATTTTGCAGTCGAGCTTGCAGTTGAGCTTGCAGTTGACTTTGTATCGCCGCTATTGCAGCACCAATGTCTTGTGGGTTTTGGATACCAATGTCCGAACATAGTGAGGCAAATTCAGCCTGATAAGTCATTTCGCCGTCTTCAAATTGGTTGTAATTGCTTCGTTGTTGAATTTTATTTCCCAACAAAAATGCATGAATCTGGTCGGCATAAGTTTTAGTATTTACATCTGCGCTGATAAAGTTAGAAATGTAGTGGCTAGCGGTATCGAGATAACTTTTGGCATTGTATATTGCACCAGAAGCATTTCTTCCAGTTCTGTTATGTCTTTTCCCTGTGTCCATTGTTCGGGGTAATCATTAAGATAACCCACTAACCAGCCGCTTTCTCCTTCCCAATAGGTATACGCTAATTCCATTTCTTGCCCCCGCATTCAGTTTATCATATACTGGCTTAGCGCCCGGCGGGAGCATCGGTTCTAAAACAGGGAAACGGGTAAAGCAAAACGCGCTATTCCGCCATATATAGGGTATGAAGCATTTATTTGTCATAACGGCGCTTGCCGTTGCGCTTGCCGCCGCCGCCTTTGCCGCCTGCGCGGGCTACAAGGCTGCGGACGCAGCCGATGCCGTATACGAGGGCGCCGCAATGGGGTACCGGGGGATCATCCGCGTGCGCGTCGGCATGGAGCGGGGAAGGATCAGCGAGATTACCGTTGTCGAATCCAGCGAGGACGGCGCGGTGGGAGGGGCGGCGATGGAGGAACTGGCCGACTTGGCGCTGGCGTACAACACCACGGAGCTGGACGCAATCTCCGGGGCGACTGAAACCAGCAGGGGTTTCCTGGCGGCGATTGAAAATGCTATAATGGGCCCATGAGCGACTGCCTGTTCTGCAAAATCGTCAAGGGCGAGATCCCCTGCAAAAAGATCCACGAAGACGACGAGATGCTCGCGTTCCACGACATCAACCCAATGGCGCCGGTGCATTTCCTGGTCATCCCCAAAAAGCACGTCAGGAGCCTGCTGGATCTTGAGGCCGGGGACGTTGCCCTGGCAGGCCGCCTGCTGAACAAGGCCCAGGAGCTGGCAAAGGAGCCGGGCCCCGGCGGCCCCGAAGGCTGCGGCGAGAAAGGCGCCCGCTTTGTGATAAACGCCAGGAGCGACGGCGGCCAGACGGTGGACCACCTGCACGTCCACGTCCTGGGCGGGCGGGCGCTGGGCTGGCCGCCGGGCTGAAAATGTCCGCCGGGCTGGAAACGCCCGCCGCATGGGGGGCGCGACGCGAGGAGGTATTATGCAACAGAAAGCTGTTGCCGCCGCGGGCGGCAACTGGGTTGAGAAGAACATCCGCGAATTCCGGGGATCGCCGACACAGCGCATCGGCGAAGGCTGGATGCTGATCACGGCGGGAAACGTCACCGGCACCGGCGATGGCGCCGGCCCTGGCTGCTGGAACACCATGACGGCCTCATGGGGCGGCCTGGGGATAGTGTGGAACAAGGACGCGGCGTTTGCGTTTGTCCGCCCCAGCCGCCATACCAGGAGCTTTGTCGATGCGAACCCCCTGTTTACCCTCTCCTTCTTTGACGAGGAGCGCCGGGACGCCCTCGCCTTCTGCGGCGAAAAATCCGGCAGGGACTGCGACAAGGCGGCCAGTACCGGCCTTACCCCCATCGTCTTTGGCGGCGGCATGGCGGGGGGCAGGGTCGCCGGGGCGGTGTCGTTCAGGGAGGCGTCGGACATAATCGTGTGCAGGAAGCTCTACACCCACGACATCGATCCCTCTCGATTCCTCGCGCCGGAGATCGCGAAGAACTACCCGGAAGGGGACTACCACAGGTTATATGTCGGGGAAGTGCTGGCCCTGCTGACGGGAAAGTGAAAAAAAACGGGTTGCGCCGGTTGCCCCGGCATAACCCGGCCATTGGCTGTGCCGCTACCGGGCTTTGAAACAGCGGAAAATGCGAATTTCATGGACATCGGACACCTGAAAAAGGTTTGGAAATGAATAATTTTTCTAATTTGGCGTCCCATACCGGGCCGCTGTGTTATGATGCCGCCGTTACAATGCCGTCGCCTTGTATTTTTTTCATATATAGCCTATAATTTAACAATGTAACTCGGTTTTTAAAGGGGTGTGTTGAAAATGATCGAGAAAAAACGCCTGCTGTCGATTCTAAACCTGAAACTCGCCGGGAAAATAGAAAAAATGGACGACGAGCAGATGGGCCAGTACGAGCAGTTATTAATTGCATTCATCGAGAACTTTCCCGGGGACGAAACCAAAATAAAGGCCGCCCTGGAAGCGAGAGATTACGACTCGCTTGCGGCAGGCCTCACGGCTATCTGCGAGACGCTGGAAAAAATATACGCAACCGAACTCGCGGCAGAATGCCGGAAGTTCCTCCGCGTATATTTCCCCCATGAATTTGAGAAAAACGAAGCTTACGTCACGGAATTTTTGAAAGCCGTGGCCACGCTGTCCATAGATATTCAGATGGCGAAGTATCTGGAAACAGACAGGTCTGCGGAAAAAAAAGACAGCGCGGACGACGACTCCGCCGCAAAAAAGGCGCTGTCTGAAAAAATCATTTTGGCGGTTGATGACATACCTATTTCCCTGACTATGCTGAAAAAGGCCCTGCAGGATGAGCCGTATAAGTTAATCTGCGTGAACGCAGCCGATGACGCGCTGCGTTACCTGAAACACCACCAGCCCGATCTTTTTATTTTGGATATCGAAATGCCCAAAATGAACGGATACGAGCTTGCGGAAAAAATAAGGGAAAACGGGCAAACGGCTCCCATCATTTTCCTGACGGGCAACGCCACAAAGAGAAACGTGATGAGGGCCATAGAGGCGGGCGGGTGTGATTTTGTTGTAAAACCGATAGACAAAAAATATATAGTCTACAAAATAAACAAATATCTGTAAATCCTGATGCGTTTTATGGGAGGGGCAGATTTATGGATAGTAACGAAAAAAACCGCGTGCTTATTGTAGATGATGAAAAGCTGAACATTGAGGTTCTGAGCAACATCCTGGAGAATGAGTACACCGCCCTGATGGCAAAGAACGGCTCTACCGCCATTGAAATGGCAAATAAATATTTGCCGGACATAATCCTGCTGGATGTTATCATGCCGGATATGAACGGCTTTGACGTGCTTGCGGTTCTTAAAGCATCCGATAAAACGCACCATATCCCGGTTATTATCATCACGGGGCTTAACAGCGTCGAGGACGAAGGAAAAGGGCTGTCCCTGGGAGCCGCTGATTTCATACACAAGCCCTTCAACGCAAGCATTGTCCGATCAAGGGTTAATAACCAGATGCAGCTTGTCAACCAAATCCGCGAGCTTGTAAAGTTGCACCAGGATTTGAAGGCCGCGATTGAAGCCGCCGAAACCGCCAACCGCACCAAATCGGCTTTTTTGGCGAAAATGAGCCATGAAATACGCACGCCCTTGAACGCTATTCTGGGCATCTCGGAAATCCAGCTCCAGGACGAAAATATCCCAAAGGAAATAAAAAAAGCGTTCACAATGATTTTCAATTCGGGGGATTTGCTCCTCGGCATCATCAACGACATACTTGATATGTCCAAGATTGAGGCGGGGAAGCTTGAATTGAATTCGGTGCGGTACGATGTCGCAAGCCTGATAAACGACACCGTTTTTTTGAATATGATTAAATACGAAAACAAGCCTATTGATTTTGCCCTTAGCGTTGATGAAAATGTTCCGTCGGCGATGTTTGGGGACGAGCTTCGCATCAAACAGGTTTTGAACAACCTTCTTACCAATGCGTTCAAATATACAAAAGCAGGCGAAGTCGAGCTGTCGGTCGCCGCGGAAATTCCCGCTTTGGGAAATTCCGGGGAAATTCCAGGAGAAAACCAAAGCGATGACGTGACGCTCGTTTTCCTTGTACGCGACACCGGGCAGGGAATGACATCCGATCAGTTGGACAAGCTATTTGATGAATATTCCCGCTTTAACTCAGAAGCCAACAGGACGACCGAGGGTACCGGCCTGGGCATGAGCATCACGCAAAATTTGATACGCATGATGAATGGCGAAATTCTGGCGAAGAGCGAGCCGGGGAAGGGTTCGCTGTTTACCGTCCGTTTGCGGCAGGGTAATGTCGGGGCCCCTGCGCTGGGTAAGGAAGTCGTGGAAAAACTCCGGCACTTCCGCTCAAATTACGAAGCGAAAACGAGAAGGGCCCGAATTGTGCGCGAGCCAATACCCAACGGAAAGGTATTGGTTGTGGATGATATGGATATGAACCTGTATGTCGCCAAAGGAATGCTGTCGCCTTACGGGCTGTGTATCGACACTGCCACAAGCGGCTTTGAGGCGATTGATAAAATTAAGCGTAACGAGTATGATCTTGTGTTCATGGATCACATGATGCCAAAAATGGACGGCATGGAAACAACCCGGGAGATCAGGAAACTCGGGCCGGAATATGAGACGCTTCCCATTATCGCGTTAACTGCAAATGCGGTTGCCGGCATGAGGGAATTGTTTTTGGCCAACGGATTCAACGGTTTTATACCAAAGCCTATTGTCATGCAGGAACTGGACGAGATTCTCAGGGAATGGCTGTCCTCTGAAAAAGTTACGCGGCGTGCCGGGGCGGAAACGGCGGATGCCGACAGCGATGCTTTCGGCGGTTTTATTGATGCCGTTAAAAAAATAGAAGAAATCAACCCGGAGATCGGCATGGGCCATTTCTCCGATATGAAAAAAGATATGTACTACAGCACATTGGGGATGTTCTGTAAAAAAGTTATTTTGGAATGCGATGACATGGCCGCTTTTCTGGATGCCAAAGACCTGGAAAGTTTTGCGATTTCCGTTCACGCGATGAAATCCTCTCTTGCCACCATAGGCGCGATGCGTCTGTCCGAAACGGCGTTTGGCCTGGAAACAGCTTCAAAAAATCATGATTTTGGCTATTGCGCGCAGGGATTCCCGGCGTTCCATGAAAAGCTTTTATCGCTGCATGAGCAGTTATCGGCCATTTTCCCCGCCACGGAAACCTCGCGGGAAAAAAAGCCGGGGGACGTGGGGCGTTTGCGTGAAAACGCGCAAAAAGCGATTGCCGCCGCCGAAGATTTTGACAACGATGCCGGCATGGAGATAATAAGGGATTTGCTGCCTTACGATTTTGGCGAAGAGGACAATGGCCTGCTGGAAAACGCATTTGCCGCATTTGAAAATTTTGAATACGAGGGCGCCGTTGAGATTATGAAAAAGCTGGGGCGAAGGTGTGCAAATGGATAGGAATGCGAAAGCTGCGAGGTTTGCCGGGATGAAAGACAGGGGCAAGATGGCAATCCATGTAAGAATTTTCCTTGTTGTCATCGCAATCGCAGTTGTGATAATTGTATTCGGAAACGCGGTAGGCGCCGTGTTCCTGACGCGCAGCATAACCACGGCGATGGAAAACGATATGCTTGTGGCGGTTGACATCGCCGATCAGCATTTGACAGCGGAAATCGAGCTGCTCATAACCAATGCCGCCGACGCCGCCAGGGATATTGGGCTTTCTTACAGGGCCGGCGAGCGCGAAGGCGTTTTGGAGCGCGTCTGCGTGAAATATCCGCGGTACGCCAGCATGGCTGTTTTTGACAGGACAAGCCTGCTGGATTCGTGGGGCAAGTTTCCCGTATCGCCGGACTTGATACACGAGCCGTTTATGCAAGCCGCGCAGGCAGGGGAGGCGGTCATCTCAAACACAATGCACGGTCCCGGCGGCTCGCTTGTTATTTACGTGTCTGTCCCCATTGGCGGCGATCTTGTTCTGGCTGCCATACTGCCCGGGCGGCACTTCGCCAACCTAGTGTCACAATTCAAGCTCTGGCAAACCGGCCACGTGTTTATCAACGACGAGGACGGGTACGTTATATCCAATCCGCGCCCGCATTGGGTGCAGGAGCGCTACAACTTCCTTGAAATGGCAAAGGCTGACAGCGCGTATGAAGGCCTGGCCGCCATGACAAGGCGCGGGATTTCCGGGGAGCGGGGCATAGGCCGGTACAGCATAAGCGGCGTGCCGCGCATGGCCGCCTTCCGCCCGGTATCCAGCCCGAACGTGGGCTGGTTCGTGGCCATAGTCGCGCCCCTGTCCGAAAGCGCGCTAAAAGACATTCCCAGCGGGATATGGCTGATCGTCATTATATCGCTGGTACTGAGCGCGGCAGCCGCCATCATGGCCGCCGCCCTGCTCAAGCGCCCGTACGAGGAAGTTGACCACCTGCGCAGGGAGGCCGAAATCGCGTCAATAGCAAAGTCAACTTTTCTCGCGAACATGAGCCATGAAATAAGGACTCCGATGAACA
>JAISSG010000010.1 GCA_031273185.1 Treponema sp.
TTAAACGGCGCACAGGCCGGCGGCACAGACGGCAAGCGGATTTTTTCCAGTGACACTGCCCGATTGATCTGCTCGTTTCTGTCGGACCCCGGCGCGAGGGTGCTGGCCTTTGGCTCTGCCGCAAATTTCAGGACACCCTTCCCCGCCATTTTCAAAACTGGTACTGCCAACCAGTACCAAAGCATCGTTGCCCTTGGCGCCACCCCCCAGTACACGGCGGCGGTATGGATGGGCAACTTTACCGGCGAGACCGTTATCGGCAGGACGGGCAGTTCCATTCCCGCCGCCATTGTCCGGGACGCGCTGGTTTTCCTGCAGGGGGCGGCGATGCCACAGGGGTTCCCCGTGCCGGAAAACTGGCAGCCGCAGCGGATATGCGCCCTTTCCGGCATGGTGCCTACGGATGCCTGCCTTTCGGTGATCAGCGAATATGTGCGGCCAGGCGAAGATGCCGGCCCCTGCACCTGGCATCACATAGCCAATGGCCGAAGCGAGGTGGTATTCCCCGCCGAGTATCAGGCATGGTTTAACGCCGCGTCACGGCAAGGCACGCTTGACTACGGCTCCCGTCCGCTGGAAATCGCCAGCCCCCGCGACGGCTTTGTCTACCTGAACAGCCCCGGCATCGGCAGGGATGAAATTCCCGTTGAGGTCATAGGGGGCAGCGAGGATGAATTGCGCGTAACGTTTAACGGGCGCATGTTTAATGTCAGGCGGCCATTTGTGTTTTACCTTGATCGCATGCCGGGCCTGCATACCTTGCATGTTCGCAGCGGCGACGAGGAAGATGCGATTACATTTACCGTTGAACCCTGAAAAATGTTACGCTAATGATGGTGCGAAGCCAATTCGGCAACGGCTTCTATTTCCACCAATACGTTTTTGGGAAGCTGCTTGACCGCTATGGTTGAGCGGGCCGGCTTGCCGGTAAAATGCTTTGCGTACACTTCGTTAAACGCGGCGAAATCGCCCATGTCCGCAAGAAAGCAGGTAGTCTTGACCACCCTCGCAAGGGAGGAACCCGCCGCTTTCAGCACCGCCGACAGGTTTTTGATGACCTGCTCGGTCTGTTCCACGATGCCGGTTCCCACCACCTCGCCGGTCCCGACCGAAATGGGTATCTGCCCTGAAGTAAACACAAAACTTCCCGATACGGAGCCCTGAGAATATGGCCCAATCGCCGCAGGAGCACTACTAGTCTGCACAGCCTTCATTGTCCTCTCCTGTGTCCTATTTTGCCCATAAAGCGCGAGTATGTAAAGGCATCTTAGAACACCAGATGCGTCGCAAACTGGTCAACAAGAACCAGCGTCCCAAGGACGGCGGTGTAGATGGCAAAGCCGAACAGCGACTTTTCCCTGATGATCTTCAGCATGAACTTCACCGCAAAAAACCCGACGATCGCGGCGCTCAGGCTTCCCGCGACAACCGCAGCCGCAGAGATGCCGCCGGCAGCAATGCCGCCGTTTGCCGCATCAGCCGCCGCGCCGCCCTTTGCCAGGTCTTTAACCTGCAAGACCACCGCGCCGAGTATCGCCGGTATCGACATCAAAAACGAGAAGCGGGCGGCAAAGTCCCGATCCAGCTTGCGGGAAAGGGCGCCGGAAATGGTTGCGCCCGAACGAGACAGGCCGGGGGCAATGGCGATGGCCTGCAAAACGCCGATGACCAGTGCGTCCAGCCAGCCCAGGCCCTCGGCTTTTTTCAGGCCGGGACCGGCGCGGCGGGAAAGCAACTCCGCAGTGACCAGAAGCGCCGTTGTCGCCAGGAAACAAAAACCCAGGAACTGCCCCGATTCAAAGGCATGCTCGATGGCATCGCCTAACAAAAGGGCGGCGGCGACCGCCGGAACCGTCGCCAGAATCAGCCAGCCGGTAAGCGGCTGAACGGGCCGCCGCAGGATCGCCCAGATGTCCCGCCGCAGAACCACAAAAACCGCCAGCAGGGTCCCCGCATGCACCATCGTGTCGAAGAACATCGCCGGCTCGGAAATGCCAAATATCTTCTGCAAGAGGACAAGGTGGCCCGAACTGCTTACCGGCAAGAACTCGGTAAGGCCCTGCACGGCCCCCAAAATGATGGCGCTTAAGATACTCATTATGACTTCCCATCCAAGCTATGCTCGTGCTTCCAGTTTTCAATGTGGTTCTTTATCGCCAAAAAACTCTTTTCGCTCATGGCGTGTTCCATTTTGCATGCGTCGTGCACGGCGGTTTTTTTATCGACCCCTAAAAAGACAAGCCAGTCGGAAATTGCAACGTGCCGCTCGTACATCGTGTCCGCTATCTTGCGGCCCTTCCCGGTCAGCGTGATGTAGCCGTCAACGTCCACCGCGATGTAGCCCTTCGTGCGGAGGTTTTTCATGGCGACGCTCACGCTGGGCTTGGAGTATTCAAGCTCGTTCACGATGTCAATCGAGCGAACCCCATCCCCCTTGAGGCTTAACACGAGAATGGTCTCCAGATAGTTCTCAGCCGATTCCTTCAATCACTTCCACCTGTACGATCTTTTTCATTTCTCATTTTTAATGCAGCAAATCCCCCGGCAAGCACTATGATAACAATTACTCCAATGACAAAATCAAATAGCATATTATTGCCTCCATTGGCCAATTTGGACTGCCCACGACAGCGATTGTCCACACAAGCGCTTTTCAAGTTCTTTCTCTTGTTGCTTTTCCTCTAAGAAATCATCTATGGATATTTTCCCGTCCGAGAACATTCCGATTAGATGATCAAAACGGGGCTTTTCCTCATATTCAATTTCAATACACTGTTGCACTGACTTAATGCGCTACCGCCACACTGGTATCTACAACGGCGATTTTTTCCCGTACCATTTCACCAATGAGTTCCGTAGGCGTTTTTTTTGTCGCAAGCGCCATTGTCAAAAGATAGTCCTCTGACAGGCGATCCAGTGCCACCATGCGAAATCCCTGACGTGTGGTAACTCCGCCCTTTGTAGGGTCAACCTTCGGCAAATGCTTGGTAAAATATTCATCCAATGCATCGGCTTCTTCTTCAGTCATATCAAGCATACAATTACCTCTCTCGTTTCAACAATGGACGTAACGCATTCCGGCACGGCATGGCGTGGAATACACTCACCTTATCCTCGCCAAGATCATTATACATCACTTCAAGCAGATTGCCACGGGTGTTGAAGCCAAGAAGCAGGTACTTGTTCTCGAATCCTTCAACAAGGCGATCATATTTAGCGGTATTGAATGCCCAGAAAATATCCGCCTCTTTAACACCATGCCTGAAAGCCGATCGCTTGCAAACAATCTCAAGAGCCATATCCGCACCTTGACACATTTCCCCAATTGTTCCAAGTTCTACTTAATCTGCCGCAGATTTATTGTTAGCCTGTTTGAGTTATTGTTTATGGGGATTTTCAGCTTGTTAAACCCGCCTGGGATACCACGGCTGTGGTTTGATAATCCTACAGGTTCTCTTGGCATACCAAGAAAGTTTGTATCCGATTTTCCGTTATTATTGGTATCCTGAAACAGCGAAATGACGTATTCGCCTTCCAGTATATCAAATGGATAGACAATACTCTGGCTTGTGCTTTCCAAAACATACGTAGCGTAAGGAATATCATTTCTGTAATCCCTTTCATTTGAATATATTCTTACATATATTTGCCCTTGATTTACATTTATTCCAGTAATTTCCAATGCGAAACTTATAGCATCATTAGCGAATATATTGCCAATAAATACCATTATAAAAAAGATAAAGAACACAATTCCTCTGTTGAACATTTTATGTCTCCTTATTTTGCATTCTATTCAATTTCCATAATTATTTCAAGTCATTCTTCCGAAACTAACCCGAACCAAAGGTTCGCAGTTTGCGGAACACGCTCAATCATATGTATACTTTTTCATACAATAATAGCGGTGATTATCCCCTGGCTCCAGGTATCTGCCATCAAAACAGCACCTGTCGTTTCGGCTGAAAAAACCGCTTGACAAAAAGGAAGAAGAGTGGTTTTCTCTTGCTTTTTCCCCCTTTGCTCTTTTCTCCTTGCTCTTTGCTCTTTTTCCCAAAACCCTCTTGACAAGGCAGTTAGGATACGCTAACCTTTAAGTAGTTAGGTAAGACTAACCTGTTTTTTTTACATATAGGTTAGTCATAACTAACCAAGGAGAGTATCTATGACATTACGAGACCTACCCGTCGGCAAAAGCGGCCTTGTCGTCAGCGTGGGCGGCGAACCGATGCTGAGGCGGCGGCTTTTGGAAATGGGCATTACGCCCCGGACAACCGTGACGGTCAAGAAGACGGCGCCGATGGGCGACCCCATCGAACTGCTGCTGAGGGGCTACGTCCTGTCCCTGCGCCTCGAAGACGCGGAAAAAATCACCATCATAAAGGAAGACTAACCATGATTTTAGCACTTGCGGGAAACCAGAACAGCGGCAAAACCACGCTGTTTAACCAACTGACCGGATCGAACCAGCGCGTGGGCAACTTCCCCGGCGTTACCGTCGATCAAAAAGTCGGGGAGATCAGCGGCCACAAAAATGTCTCGCTCGTAGACCTGCCCGGCATCTATTCCCTGTCCCCTTACTCCGGCGAGGAAATCATAACCCGTGATTTCCTGCTCAAGCACAAGCCCAACGGCATCATCAACATCGCCGACGCAACCAACATCGAGCGTAACCTGTACCTGACCATGCAGTTGATCGAACTGCAGATCCCCATGGTGCTGGCCCTGAACATGATGGACGAGGTGCAGGCGAACAACGGCAGTATCGACATACGCAACCTGAGCGAGGCGCTGGGCATACCGGTCGTGCCAATATCGGCGGCAAAAAACCACGGGCTGGGCGAGCTGGCAGAACAGGCAATCGAAACGGTGCAGGCCAACAAAAAGCCGCAACGGGTGGACTTTTGCTCCGGCGCGATACACCGGGCCATCCACGCCATCGCCCACCTTGTCGAGGACCACGCCGAGAGCGCGGGCATTCCCGTGCGGTTTGCGGCGACCAAGCTCGTCGAGGGGGACGACCCCATACTCGCCAGCCTGTCCCTCGACGAAAACGAAACCGACATGATAGATCACGCCGTCAAGGAAATGGAAAGCGAACTCCAGACCGACCGCGAGGCGGC
>JAISSG010000042.1 GCA_031273185.1 Treponema sp.
TTTTCCTTGCGGTTATACGTAGGCTTTTTCGCCCTGAAACTGCGTTTTGCCGGACCTTTGCCTTCGGGCAGGGGGCCGGAGGGCGGAGCGCCGCCGGGGCCGGGGCGTCCTGCACCGGGACGGGGTGGACCAAAACCCGGCCTGCCGGGTGGGCCGCCGGGGCGAGGGGGGCCGCCGGGGTGCGGGCCAAAGCCGGGGCGGCCTCCACCGCCGGGACGGGGGCCGAACTGCTGGGGCGGCCTGCCGCCTGGCCTGCCGGGTGGGCCACCGGGGCGCTGGGTAAAGGGACGATCGCCGGGGGGGCCGCCAGGGGCCCTGTTCTGCGGGGGGCGGGTTTCTTCGTGCGGCTTGCGCCCAACCAGCTTGCCGCCTACCCTGCCGGCAGCGGCGGCGGGACGCTGGGTAAACGGGAACGAATGGGGCTGGGTTGGGGCGCTTCCCCCCACAGCCTTTGCCGGTGACTGCGGCGCGGCGGGCGCGGCGGTTTCGGGTGTAGCCGGTTTTTCCGTTTCCCGTGCAAGCACCTCCGGGGGAGGGGCATCATGCGCGTCTGCCCCGCCGCCTGGCGCTTCTTCTTTCGCCGGGGCGTGGCCGGGATGGCCTGCGACAACAACCTTGGCCTGCAACTTTTTACCCGCTGGCGGGGTTGCGCCGCCTGCTATGGCGGGCTTTTTCTTGACCACGGTCACTTTGCGGCGTTCCCCGGACTCGGCGGGGCCTTTCGCGCCTGCGGAACCGGCTTGCGGGTGCTTTATCAGCTCGGCTTTTGGTTTTTGGGTATTGTCGATATCCTCTGCCATTTATTCCCCTTGTTCCCCTTCTTCCCCGTAGCTCAGTTCCAGCACCGCGCCGCAGTTGGGACAATTTATCGTATCACTTGAATAGCCATCCGCATCAAGGGCAAATATCGTGTGGCATTCGGGACATTCCACCTCTTCGGCAGCTTCCTGCTCTTCAACAACCTCTTCCTCGGCAAATTCCTCGGTCTCCTCTTCTTCCAGTATCTCAACCGATTCGTCTATGACCTTGCGTAATTTTTCGATCTGCTCGGGGGTGATGTTCCCCATCGCGTCAAGCTGCTCCTGGCTCAGGTCGAGGAAGTCGGCGATGTAGTCGATGCCGTTGTCCAGCAGCGCCTGGGCGACGGCAGGGTCCACGTCGGGCAGCTCTCCTATGCGGGAATAGTCCTCCTCCTCGCCATCGCCGAACAGCTCCGAGACCGCCCGCCGGGATTCGGCGGCTATGTCCATCTCGGCAAACTGGCTTTCGGTCTTCACGTCGATCATCCAGTCCGTCAGCTTGTTCGCCAGCCGCACGTTGAGGCCCTGCTTGCCTATCGCCAGCGACAGCACGGAATCGCTTACCACCGCCAGCGCCTTTTTCGATTTCTCGCTGAGGATGATTACGTCCCTGACCTCGGCGGGGGAAAGGGCGTTCTTGATGAAGCGCTTGGGGTCGGGATCGTACTTGAGTATGTCGATCTTCTCGCCCTCAAGCTCCTTGATTACCGCCTGTATCCGCACCCCCTTCAGCCCGACGCATGCGCCAACCGGGTCAACATCGTCGCGGTTGGAGTACACCGCCAGCTTGGTCCGGTAGCCCGCCTCCCTGACGATTTTGTGGATCTCAACGGTCTTGTCGTATACCTCGGGGACTTCCAGCTCAAAGATAACCCGGACAAATTCGGGATCGGTCCGGGACAGGGTAATCTGCAGCCCCGACGGGGTCTTGTCCACTTTTTCGATGAGGGCCTTTATCCGGTCGTTCAGGTGGTAGGTCTCGCGGGAGGACTGGTTTTTCTTGGGCAGCCTGCCCTCGATTTTCCCCAGGTCAACGTAGATGTCCCCGTTGCGCTCCCGCTGGTAATAGCCAATCACGATTTCGCCGACCTTGTCCTTGAATTCCGAGTAGAGAGTGTCCTTCTGGATTTCCCTGATCGACTGGCGGGCGGTCTGCTTGGCAAGCTGCACCGACTGGCGATTGAACTCCTTTGTGTCAACCTCGACGAGCATCTCGTCCCCGACATCCGCGTCCGGGTTAAGCCCCCGCGCGTCCACAATATCTATCTCGTCAACCGGGTTGTACACGTCGTCCTGCTCGACCACTTTCTTTTTGGAAAGAATCGTGACCTGCCAGTCGTCGTCAAACCTGACAATGGCGTTTTCGTCAGTCCCGTAGCGTTTTCGGTAAGCCGCCAGGAGCATGTCCTCGATGGTCTTCTGGATCAGCTCTTCCGACAGGCCGCGTTCATGGCTTAGCTGGCGGATTGCCTCCGACATATCAATGCCCAATGTATTCCTCCTGCGAGGGGTCCAGCCTCGCCTTGGCGGCGACCTCAATCCAGCCGGACCGTTCCCTCTCTTCCTTAAAAATTATTGCCAATTCCTGCTCGCCCGCCCCTTCAATGGGCCGTATTTCCAGCAACATAAAAAAAAGGGCTTCCCGCAGCCCTTTTCACCCAAGAAGCACTATACTGTCACGCCCATAATGACATGCCGCCAAAACAATGTCAATAGGGCATCAAGCCGTTTTTCCCAAGGGAAACGCGCTGCGCGGCACCACCTGCGCGTCATTGACACCAGGTGATGGCAAAACCCTATACCAAACAAGGGATTGTGTCAATACCTGGCTGATTCACTTCTTGCTGGCACGCGAATTCACATGGGCGCAACAACTTACCTCCGGGCAGGCGCGGGGCCGCCTGGCGGCAATTTCACGCGCCAAAATACGCCTATGGAAAAAAACAACATTCGATAAAGCCCAACATTTTCACACTATTGATTGTTTGAAAAAAATGACTGTTGGCACAAGTATTTGGATGTGGAAGAAAAGGAATTAAGGGGCATACTCAGCGCTAATATCAAGAGGGGCAGGATGAAAGAAAACCTTTCGCAAATTGCCCTTGCCGAAAAAATAAAGGTTTCTGCCAATTTTCTAAGCAATATCGAGCGTTGCAAAACATGGATTTCCCCAGAAACGATCGTAAGGCTTGCAGGCGCGCTGGGCGTTGAACCCTATGAGCTTTTTAAGAGTGACAAAGTTTTGTATGAAGAGGAAAAGGGCACGCTCCAGGCATACGCCGAAGAAAACATTAAAGCGGTCTTAAATCTCATGGACAAATTGAAGAAATGACGAACCCCGCCGCAGGGCGCGAGCCTGCGGTTTGAATAACGTTGGCACGATTGATTATCGGCATATTGAGCTAATTCCTTATGTTGTAAGGGATTAGGTGATAGGCTTCCGTGAAAGCGGGCGTTTATTACGCATTACTTAGAGCTTATCCGAGAATAAGGAAAAGCCGATAAAAAAGGTATGAAACGAGATAAAGGGACAGGGATAAAAGCCTGGGAATTAACGGACGAGATGTGGGAAGCAGCGCAACCGTTTATCCCAGAACGGAAGCGGGACGAAGGAAGAACCTACCAGCGCAAACCCGGCGGCGGGAGGAAGCCCCTGCCGCCGCGGCAGGTATTGGCGGCAATCTTTTTCGTGT
>JAISSG010000140.1 GCA_031273185.1 Treponema sp.
TCGGGGTTGACCGCCAGGGCGCGGGCGATTGCCACCCGCTGCTTCTGCCCGCCGGAAAGCTCCCTCAGCCGGGCCTTGCGCTTGTCTTTGATGTCAACCATCTCCAGCAGCTCGTCAACCCGCCGGTCGATCTGCTTTCGGTTCAGCCCGGCGATCTCCAGCGGGTAGGCAATGTTCCCCGACACGCTGCGGGAGCCAAGCAGGTTGAAGTTCTGGAATATCATCCCCATTTTCCTGCGCCGCTGAAGCAAGGCCATGCCCCGCAGGGTGTCCACCCGATCGTCGCCGTAGTACACCTCGCCCGAATCCGGCGTTTCCAGCAGGCTCATGATCCGCAACAGGGTCGATTTCCCCGCGCCGCTACGCCCGATAATCCCGAAAATACAGGACGAGGGGATGGAAAGGCAGACTTTCCGCACCGCCGCCACCGAGGAATATGTTTTCGAGACTCCCTTGAGAATGATCATTTATGATGCCGCCGCCTTTGGTGGCGCCGCTTTCGTATGGAAGCCCTCCAGCGAAACTTTCTTCCCGGCCTGGCTGTATTCCCTGCACAGCATGGGGAAATGGTAGCAGATTTCACGGGGAATGGGGAAGCGTTGCTGGCGGGCTGCGCGCCTGTCACCGGGCCTGCAATTTTTTCTTGCTCAAAGCCACAGGTAGATTTTGTGGAGGTAGGTGCAGACAAGCCATGTCCCGGCAACAAGGAACGCCAGGGCGACAGGCAGGCTTGCCCAGGTGTCGGCGCTGAGCAGAATGGCCCTGCCGAGCAGCGCGAGGACAGAACCCGCGCCGATAAAAATAAATTCGCGGGACCCGCGAGACCAGGCGGCGATAAAGAAACTGATCGCCGTGATGAAGAAGGTGCCTGTCTCGATAAGCCTGAACATCGGGGCATAGCCGGTGATCATGTTAAGGCTGGAGTCCCAGGACTGGGTGTCGATGGGAACGCCGATGGCGATGATCAGGGCCGTCACGACGATCAGCATGACAACATTGCGCTGGCGCTGCACCTCATAGCCCGCGGCGAACACGCTGGCGATGAACAGGGAAAAAATGCCGAAATTCCTGGCAAACAGGATTATCCGCGAGGCCATGAGGGTATACAGCAGGGGAATTTCGTACACCTGCGCAAGGGGGAGGATCAGCCGCAGCGCCTCGGGGGAAAACGAGGCGGCAAAGAAAACCACGAACAGCACTTCGGGCGACTGGGTCTTTTCAAAAGAATAATAGGTCAAGACAATCGTCAAAACGGAATACGCAACCAGGGCCAGGACGCAGCAATGCACCGCCAGCAGCCTCGCGTCGAAAAAAAGCCCGAAGAAAGCCTGGAAAATACCCGCCGAGCGCCGGGTCGCCTCCCCCTCCATCAGGGCGTACACGGGTATCGCCTTCAGAGACGCGACAGCGCACAGCGCGAGGCTCAGGGACGAGATAATTATCCCCACCTTGAATATGCTGTTTCTTGCAGACAGTGTCATATATTGAGCATAATCCTTCCCCCTGTTTTTCTCAAGAGTTGTCTCAAGAGTCCTTTTTGCGCAGCCGATAATCGTAAGCAGGGAGGACCTGCATGAAATTCAAACGAACTTTTCTTGCGACAGCGGGTTTATTGATTATATGCACATCTGCCCTCCGGGCGGGCGATTCGGCTTCATTTGTAGACCTTGGTTTTTCGCAGGACGGCAAAATCTACATGTTTGCCCAGTACGGGGTACGGTTCGACACGCTCAGGCCCTGGGCCGACATGTTCATCGTTGACGTGGCAAAAAACGACTTTGTTTCCGGTGGAAGAATTTCCTACACCCACGACCGGCCGATTGACGCGGGGCAAAACGGCGCAGGCGCGCTGTACCGCCTTATTGCCAAAAACGCGCCCCTTGTCGAACGCTACGGCGTGACATATCCAAACCAGGGGCAGCCCCTGTACATAGCCCTGGAGGGGGACCCTGCCTACGAGGGCGGGACAATCGAGTTCCGCGATTTCGTGTCCGGCGCTTCCTACCGGGCGACCCTGGTGGAAACCATAACCGGCAGCGGCAGCAGCCTGGCGTCTTCGTTCTACATCAACCTGGAATGCACCGACGGCGACGGCTCGCGCAGGGCCTTCAGGATCGGCACGCCGGAGATCAGGCGGCCCCTCGTTTCGTCCTACAGGATAAAGAAGGTGCTGATAGCCCCGCCGGGTAATTCGCTGATCCTCGTCATCGAGATGAACCGCCAGGCCGAGGGAGGCAGCGACGTTCGCTACATGATAGAGGCGCTGCGCTTTTAGCAAGGGGAGCATGATCCGATGGCACCCCCATCTTAATGCCTATTGCGCTTTCCCGGCCTGAAATTTTTAGGCCGGATCATCCCGTTGAGCAGGGCGTAGATGGCTATCTGCGTGCGGTTTCTGAAATCGGCAGTTTTTTTCGCGTGGTTGACACAGTTTCGCACCGTCCCGACGGCAATGTTCAGGCTTGCCGCGATTTCCGTGTCTGAATGGCCAAGGACGATGCCGGATAAAATTCCCAGCTCCGTGGGCGAAAAAACAGGGCATGCCCCGCTTTCGCATTTCGGGCTTTCCGCGCGCAGGGCAAAGCCGCGCAGGACCGTGACGCAATCCGATCTGCTGATGTACAGGCCCCCGTAATAAACGCTCCGCACCGACGAGGCCAGGTTGTCAAAGCCCCGCTGCTTTTTCAGGCAGCCCGAGATCCCCGCGTTGAGGGATTCCTCAACAACATCGCAGTCTTCCTGGGAACACAGCACGATAAGCGAGGTTGACGGGGATTTGCGCTTGATTATCGGCGCAAGCGCCGGGCTTTCAATATCATTCAAATGAAAGTCCATGATGGCGACATCGGGCGATTGCGTCGAGGCCGACCGTATCAGATCAAAGCCGTCTTCGGCTATGCACGCAATATGAAAATCATCCTGCTTCCTGAGCATGGCGATAACCGTCTCTCGGTCGCCCAGGTCCTTGCAGGCAACGGCAATGCTGATCATGCAATCATCTCCTTAATTATCAAAAATAACGTAATACCAATATACGCAAAATTCTGCTACCCCGACAATAAAAATTTAAATTTTATTTACTAAATTTTGATGATTCCCTAATAGTGATAATTATCACTAGATCAAAGAAACCGTAGTTGTTATAATTCCCCTCGTTATGGCTAAACGAGGAAAGGTTGAGATTGATCGGGAGCTGTGCAAAGGGTGCCTCTTGTGCATCCGCGCCTGCCCGACAAAAGTGCTGGAGGCCGACACGCTGCCCAATGCGTCCGGCTCGTATCCATCAAAGCCGGTTAACCCGGACAAGTGCATTGCCTGCGGGAACTGCTGGGAAGTTTGCCCCGATATATGCATCAGGGTTTTTGAGCTAGAGGGGGCGCCATGAGCGAAAAAGTTTTGTTAAGAGGAAACGAGGCGATTGCCGAAGCCGCAATCCGCGCCGGCTGCACCGCGTATTACGGGTATCCCATTACCCCGCAGAACGAGCTGATCGCCTACATGGCGGAGCACATGCTGGCAAGGGGCAGGGTGTTTATCCAGGCCGAAAGCGAGACCGCCGCGGTCAACATGGTCTACGGCTCCTCCTGCGCGGGGGCGCGGGCGATGACCAGCTCCTCAAGCCCCGGCATGAGCCTGAAGCAGGAGGGGATCTCCTACGCCGCCGGCGCAGACGTTCCTATGGTGATAGCGAACGTGGTGCGGGGCGGCCCCGGCCTTGGCGCCATTGCCCCCGCCCAGGGCGATTATTTCCAGTCAACCAGGGGCGGCGGCCACGGGGACTACCGCTGCATCGTGCTGGCGCCCAAAAGCGTCCAGGAATGCGCCGACCTTACCTACCTGGCCTTTGACCTGGCCGACAAGTACCGAATGCCCGTTATCGTGCAGGCCGACGGCATGATCGGCCAGATGATGGAAGGGGTTGTCCTGCCGCCGGAGCGGGACCTGAAAAGCCTGCCAAAGCGGGACTGGGCGACCGGGGGTATGGGCGAACGGCCCGTTTCTGCCAACGGACGGCGCGAGGCGCGGCACATCACTTCGATCAACCTGGTGCCAATCGAGCTTGAAAACATAACCCGCGCCCGTTTCGCCCGCTACGAGGCAATCACGGCAAGCGAAACCCGCTTTGAGGACATCGGCTGTGGAAACGCCGACCTGGTGCTCGTCGCCTACGGCACCTCGGCCCGCGTCTGCCAGGGCGCGCGCCTGCTTGCCGAAAAAGAAGGCATCAAGCTCGGCATTTTCAGGCCGATCACCTTATGGCCCTTTCCGTACCAGGCCCTGGCGCAGATTGCCGCCAAAGGCGTGCCCCTTCTTTCGGTTGAAATGAGCCTGGGGCAGATGGTGGAAGACCTGAAGCTTTCGGTGTTTGAGGCGGTCTCCGGCGGCGCGAAGGCGGCGGCGCAGGTGCATCTTTTGGGGCATTCGGGCGGGGTAATCCCCACGGAGGAAGAAGTTTTCTCCGAGGCAAAAAAAATATTAGGACGGTAGCATGAAGCAGATATTCGGATATCCTGACAGCTTGTACAAAATCCCCACAAAGTACTGCGGGGGCTGCGGCCACGGGGTGGTCCACCGGCTGGTCGCCGAAATCATCGACGGGCTGGGCCTGCGGGAAAAGGCAATCATCACCAACCCGGTGGGCTGCGCGATTTGGTCGGATCTGTACTTTGATTTTGACTCGGTGCAGCCCGCCCACGGAAGAACCCCCGCGGCGGCCAGCGGGGTCAAGCGGGTGCGCCCCGACCACCTGGTCATCTGTTACCAGGGGGACGGCGACATGGCGGCAATCGGCACGGCGGAGATGGTGCACGCGGCGAACCGGGGCGAGAAATTCACCACGATTTTTGTCAACAACGCGATTTACGGCATGACCGGCGGCCAGATGGCCCCGACCACGCTTGTCGGGCAAAAAGCGTCAACGGCCCCCAGCGGGCGCGACCCCGGCGAGGCCGGCATGGGCTACCCGATACGGGTCGCCGAGATGCTTGCCACCCTTGAGGGCGCCCGCTACATCGCCCGAGGGGCGGTAAACAGCGCGGCAAACATCCGCAAGACGCGGCAGTACATCAGAAAGGCGTTGCAGGCGCAGGCCGCCGGGCAGGGCTTCACTATGGTTGAAGTGCTTGCCACCTGCCCCACCAACTGGGGCATGGACTCCCTGCCCGCCGTTGAGTGGCTGGAGCAGAACATGATCCCGGTTTTCCCCCTGGGCGAGATCAAGAACACGCTAGAAGGGGGCGCGCAATGACCGAAAAACTGTTTTTTGCCGGTTTCGGCGGGCAGGGTATTGTCTCCCTTGGGCAAATTTGGGTGTATTTCGCCATGCAAGAGGGCAAAAACGTCACGTTTTTCCCGTTTTACGGCGCGGAAAAGCGCGGCGGCATCGCCAGGGCCAGCGTAATCGTCTCCGACGAGGAGATTGCAAGCCCGCTGGTCACCAGGCCGGACTCCGCGCTGGTGATGAACACCGATTCCCTGCCGCTTTGCGAGGGAATTCTCAAGGAAGGCGGGCTGTTGCTGGTAAATACCAGCCTGGTCAAGGAAAAACCCAGCCGCGGCGACATCAAAATCGTCGGTATTGAGGCGACAGGCATCGCCGAGCGGGTTGGGCACGGGCGTTTTGCCAACATGGTGGCGCTAGGAGCAATGGCAAAGCTCACCGGGGCGCTTTCACTGAAGAATACCGGGGAAATCCTGCGGAAATTCTTCCCGCCGGAGAAGCACGGCTTTGTCCCGATGAACGTGCAGGCAATAGAGGCGGGGGCAAGCGCCATCTAGCCAGGCTTTCCCGTTTTTGCCCGCCTGCGCCTTGCCTTCCGCCGGGTCCGGGCGGGCGTTTCCCGAATCAGGGCATTTTGGCAAAAGAATGGGCTATGGACAGTATTCTTTTTTCTCGCTAAAATTTTCCTCAAGTAAATTTTTATTCTGCCGACAATGAATCGAGGTTCTATAATTTGGGAGGTTATTTTGGCATATAAAAACGCGCTATCCACTTACAAGGAAATCAGGATAAACACGGCAAGCCAGGGGCAGCTTATCATCATGCTGTACAGCGAGGCAGTGCGGCAGCTAGACCTGGCCCTGAGTTTATTGAAAATGAACGACGTCAAGAAAGACCCGGGCAGGATCGAGAAAATCGGCAAGGCCGTGATGAAAACACAGGAAATCGTCACCGAGCTGAGGGTTTCGCTGGATTTTGAGCAGGGCGGCGACATAGCCATGAACCTGTTTTCCCTGTACACCTGGTTCAACCGCCAGCTTATGGAGGCAAACATAGACCAGGATGCCCGCCGGATTTCCACTGTCCGCAACCTGCTGGACGATCTTCGCAGCGCATGGCAGGAAATAGTCGCATCCAGCGCCGTTGAATCGGCGGCAAACCGCGAGGTTGTTGGCATCAACATAGCCGGATAAGGCTTTCTCGGCATGGCGGCGGCGGCGAAAAACCCAACACAGGCGAGCGGCGATGTCCAGGCCGCCGTTACCAGGCGGCTCGGGGAGCTTCTGGGCCAGCAGCAGGAGCGGCTGCAGGGCTGCCTTGCCGTGATGGAACGGCAGCAGGCGGCCATCGAATCCGGCAGGGAGGACGCAATCCTGGCCTGTGTCGAGATTCTCGGCGCCCTTACCACCGAAATTCTTTCCATACAGAAGGCCATCGATCCCCTTGAAGCGATGCGCCACGTCGCCGCGGATGTCATTTCCGCCCTGAGGGCCGAGTTGGAAGACCTGAGAAACCGGGTTGCCGCGCAGTCCCGGCGCAACAGCGACCTGCTGTCCGCCCGCATGGCGGATCTCCGCAGGGAGATCAACGTCCTGAGGAGCAGCCAATTCGCCATGGGAAGGCGGCGCTCCCTGTACCAGGGTGCCGCCTCGCTGATCGACATAGAGGGATGATTATGGAAAACGTGCTTGCCCTGCTCCGGGAATCCGGGGCCATGCTTGAAGGGCATTTTCTCTTGAGTTCAGGACAACACTCGGATCGCTATTTCCAGTGCGCCAGGCTTTTGCAGTACCCGGACAAGGCGCAGGCTGCGCTGGCCGGCGTGGCGGAAAAAATCAGGCAGGACATGCGGGCCGGCAGGCTGGAAATCGACGCCGTCGTCGGCCCCGCCCTGGGGGGCATCGTCGTCGCCTACGAACTGGGCAGGCAGTTGGGGCTGCCCGCCTTCTTTACCGAGCGCGACGATGCCGGGGCGATGGCGCTGCGCCGGGGCTTTGAGGCAAGGCCGGGGCAAAAAATTCTGATTACCGAGGACGTGGTGACAACCGGCAAGTCCTCGGGGGAATGCGCCTCGGCATTGGAGGCGCAGGGGGCCACGATTGCCGCCCTCGCCTGCCTGGTGGACCGGCGGCAGGCCGGGGCCACGGTGCCCTGGCCCCTGTATCCCGCCTGCACGGTGGATGCCAGAAACTGGAAAGCCGAGGCCTGCGATCTCTGCAAGCAGGGGATTCCCGCCGTAAAGCCGGGCTCCCGCAAAACACAGGCATGAAGGCCGCGCCGTTTACGGCCATCTACGAGGACGAAAACATCATCGCGGTAAGCAAGGCCGCAGGCGTCTCGGTGGGCGGCGACCGCTGGGACGAGTCACAGGAGCGGCTGGACAGGCTCGTCGCTGAGGCCGTTTGCCCTCAAGAAACCGACGGCACGTCGGCCAAGCTCTTTACCGTCCACCGCATCGACAAGGAAACATCGGGACTGGTGGTGTTCGCCAAAAACGAGGCGGCCCACCGCAGGCTTTCCCTCGCCTTCGAGGGGCGGGATGCCGCCAAGCGGTACATCGCCGTCGTCCAGGGGCGGCCCCTGTGGAAAGAGACGGCCTGCGACCTGCCCCTGGTTCCCAACGGCAACAAGCAGCACCTGACCATCATCGACAGGTTCCGGGGCAAAAAGTCCCTTACCCGCTTCGTGCTGCTGGGCAGCGCGGGCAATTGCAGCGTGCTTGAGGCCCTGCCGGAAACGGGCAGAACCCACCAGATACGGGTCCACGCGGCAGCTCTTGGTTTCCCCGTTGCCTGCGATTCCCTGTACGGCAGGGACAAGCCAGTGCTGCTATCTTCCATTAAAAAAAACTGGCGCGGCGATCCGCTGGAAGAAAAACCCCTGCTCGCCCGCCTCGGCCTCCATGCGCTGGAGCTTTCCCTGCCGGCGAGCGCGGTTTCCGGCGAACCAGCCGCAGGCGGGCAGCGCGTCAAACTCCACGCCCCGCTGCCCCGCGACATGGCCGCGCTGATCAGGCAGATGGAAAAAGCCGCTTCCCTTCAGTTCTTAAAACCAGCAGCGACCCAGGTTCCAAAAGAACGAATCATCTTGTAAATTTTTTTGATAAGCAAGGTTAATCTTTATATTTCTGTCAATCGGGGTGTATTTCGTTACGTTTTTTATGCTTAGTTTGATAAGTATGAAAGTAACAGAGGCACGAATGACAACAACAAGCATCATCCAGCGGAGGGATTTGGAGCCTTTATGGCTCAAGGCAAACGAGGTAGTGCGGCACTACGAAAAGGCCGCAAATTGCATTTCCGCCGTGGTAAGCGCGGATTGCGCTTTGGTGGAATATTCCAGGCACCCCAAAACCAACGTCTTCTGCGATCTCTGTAAGCGGTACCACCAGCATGCGTCGAAAATGTCGCCCGGGGAATCCCCCTGCCGCAGTATGCACTGCGCCGCTACAAAAAATGCCCGCAAATCCGGCGGTTCGTACCTTTACTCCTGCCCCGTAGGGTTTTATTTTTGGAGCAGCCCGTTTCTCGTGGGGGAGCGTTTTGCCGGGACGTTCATTTCCACCGTCATCCCCCTCGCCGAACGGGAGAAGGCCCTGGACAGGATGTTCAGGATCTGCAGGGGGGAAATTTCCCGCGCCGAAATCGCCGGGCATATCGACGGGTACCCCGCAAGAACCGAGGAGGAGATACGGGGGCTTGCCTGCATGTCGCAGCTCTGCGCCCGGCAAATCTCCCGCAGCAAATCAGTCGGCCTCTCCACGGAATGGGCGGAGTATGACTGCCCCTCTTCCCCGGACAGCCCGGAAGACCAGGAACGCCTGCTGCTGGCGAGCCTGCGCCGGGGCGACAATGTCGAGGCCCGCAGCATAACGCAAAGAATATTAGGCGGCGCAAACGAAGGCAACGTCGAGCAGTTTAAGCTGAAGGCGATAGAGCTGGCGGCCATGCTTTCCAGGAGCGGCTCAAATGCGGAAAACAGCCGGGAGCTTGTCGAGGAAAACAACCGTTACCTGATGCGGATCAAGGGGTTAACGTCGGCGGAAGAGATAACCAGCTACACCTGCATGGCCGTGGAACGGATGTCGGGAAAAATTTTCTCCTTCCAGGGACTGCGCCACGCGTCTGCTCTGCGAAAAGCGGAACGGTTTATCCAGAAAAACTACACAAGGAAAATCAGCCTGCGGGAAATTGCCGGTGCGTCAGGGCTTTCCGCGCCGTACTTCAGCACGATTTTCAAGGACGAGATGGGAGAAAACCTCTCTAACTACCTCAACCGAATCAGGGTGGAGAAAGCCTGCGCGATGCTTCGGGAAACCGACGATCCCGTCCGTGGTATTTCCATAGCCTGCGGGTTTGAAGATCAAAGCTGGTTTTCAAAGATATTCAAAAGCTATACCGGCCATAGCCCCTGCAAGTACCGGAAGTTGGGTTGACGCAATGAAAATATATAACGGCAACGGCAAAAACAAATGCCCCGAAGCTCGAAAGATACTGGCAATGTACGTGCAGACGACCGGAAGCGATGCGGAAATTTTCAACCATAATTTCCAGCTTCAGGAAAGGGAAGACGGGGACGACGTTGAGAGCAGAATCTGCCGGCACTGCACCGGGGCAAGCGGCGGCGCCACTGGCGGCGTGCATTGCCGCGCCATGCACACAGACGCAATGCGGGAATCGGGCCGCGAGGGCCAATCGCTCGCCTACCAATGCGAGCTGGGCCTAGCGTTTTGGGTCAGCCCGATCTACAACGGAAGCGCCTTGACCGGCTTTTTGCGGGGTTCGGCTTTTGCAGACGGCAATACCGATGGCAGTGCCGGCGGCATCATCGCCGGTGATGCCGCCGAATCCGCGCTTGCCGCCAAATCCAACGGGACAATCTCCCCGCAGGAATTTATCCGCCGGGTCAGCGAAGTCCCCAGGTGCGGCGGCGAAAAAATCCAGTCCCTTGCCGAGATGCTGCTCATCTGCGCCCGGTCGCTTTCGGGCGGCAGCGAAAACTACCACGAAACGCTCAGGCAGCGGTGCAGGCAGATGGCAGCCATCTCCGCCTGGATCGAGGAACTCAAGGCAAGGTACCCTGACGGATCGGTTCCCCCCGACTACCCGCTGGACAAGGAACGCTGTCTCGTTGCCTCGCTCCGCCGGGGGGACAAAAACGAGGCGGAAAAACTCCTGGGCGAATTGCTGGCCTTGCTGGTTTTCCGCTGCCCGGATCATTTTCAGAAAGTCCAGCTTAGGGCGCTGGAACTGGCTTTAGTGCTCGCCCGCGCCGGAACAAGCTCGGGCATCGCCGGGGAAAACAACGCCCCTTTCATCAAGCAGATTCAGGAGGCAAAAACCATAGAGGAGCTTTCCGGCGCGCTGCACGGCATGGCGGAAAGCATCACCACCCAGGTAACGCTGTACCAGGGCATACCCCACGCCTCGGCTATACGGAAAGCGGAACGCTATATCCAAAAAAACCTTTCCCGCAAGATCAGCCTGCGCGAGATAGCCAAATTTGTCGGCCTTTCCGCGCCGTACTTCAGCACCGTGTTCAAGGAGGAAATGGGCGAGAACCTTTCCAAGTATATCAACCGGCTTAGGGTGGAGATGGCGGGCAAGCTGCTTCTGGAAACAAAGCTTTCCCTCAACGACATTGCCTACGAATGCTGTCTGGAAGACCAAAGCTGGTTCTCAAAAATTTTCAAGTCCTTTACCGGCCTCAGCCCCGGCAAGTACCGCAGCCAGGGCGGCATGGCGCAGGGAATCGCCAAAGCGAAAACATCCTGCGGCGAGCCGCAGGACGGCCCCGCCGATGCCCAAAGCGCTTAGCGATTATTTGGCTGGCTGCCGGGCTTTGCGATGTTTTTTGGGGCCGGCGTTTTCTTTGCCGGCATCCGGCTTTGCGGATATTTTTTTGGCGGCAGGCTCGCTTTGCCCTGGCCTTTTCCCCTCGGTTTTGCCCAATTCCTTGCCAGGGGCTTTCCGCTCTTTTGCGGGCCTGGCACTCGCCTTGGCTGGCGGGCAGGGGGGAGCGTCGCCCAGCCGGCTGCGGGCCTCCTCAAGCCTGGAGCGGTACAGCTCGCAGCCGGGCGCCAGGCGAGCCGCCTCGGAAAAAAAGGCGACAGCCTCGGCGGGCCTTTCCCGGCGGTTCAGCAAGTCGCCGCGAAGGCAGCAGGCGGCGGGATCGGCTTCCTGCTTTGGCTGTGCCGCCTGCCTGAGCTTGTCCGACAGCGACAGCTCGGTTTCGGCGCGGTCAAAATCGCCGAGGGCAAAAGCCCATTTCCCGGCAAGGGCGTGCGCCTCCCAGCTCTTTTTGCCAACGGCAAGCAGCTTGGGGACAAGTGCCTCCATTTCTCTGCTGTCCCCCTGCCGCAGGAAGCAATTTGCCGCGTCAATGCGGAAGCGCAGCGCCCGCGTGTTTTGGCCCAGCGCCTCAAGGGCATCCGCCGCGCTGGCCGCGTACAGGCCGCCATCCGCGTTGAGGCTAAACGCCTCCTCCCAGGCATCAGCGGCGGCGGCATAGTCCTGCAAATTCCAAAAGGCATGGCCAAGCAGCGCGTACAGCGAAGGCAGGCCAGGCGCGTTTCCTTTGGCGCTTACCCGCTGTATATGGCCGGAGAGAAACCTGGCAAGCTCTGCGTGTTTGCCCTGGGCGCTGAGGATTATTGCCTTTTGGGAAAAGGCCCCCGACCCGTCGTCGCCGTCATGCGAGGAGCCGGCCTCCATTGCGAGGTAGGTATCAATGTGTTCCTCGGCGGTTTCGTACTGCCCCATCCACAAAGCCATCCTGGCTGCAAAAAGAAGCTCGCCCCTGGCCCGCATTTCCGTGTAGGTCGCCATGACGCTTCGGGCCGCCGCCGCGCGCTGCTCCCACGCCTTGAGTATCTGGTCGTAGGCAGGGCCAAAACGGCCAAGGGCGGCGTAGCTCTCCGCAAGCCGCAAACGGCTCTCCGCGCTAATTTCCGCGCTGTTGCGCCATTTCTCGTATTCCGCGCCAACGGCGGCAGGGCGGGAATCCACCGAAAGAAAATCCAGCCAGGCCTTGCAAACGTAACCTTCCTGGGCGGCAGAAGACGGCAGGCCGGGCGGAGGATACAGAGCCTCGGCGTTTGCCCAGCCGCCCTCCGCGCCTGTAGATGCGGCCTCGTCGTATGAAACAAGGGCCAGCCCCAGATGCCCGCCCGGAATGGAGCCGTCCCAAGCCTCCGCTATCCACCTGCCGTTCAGCAGGAAAATAAAGTGGCCGCCCCAGGCGATTATGCTGAGGCTTGCCCCGTTCCCGTCAAGGCCGGGCGCCTCGGTCCAGCCGACCAGCGGCGACGGGTTGTTTTTGGTCACAGCGTCCACGCGGAAATACCCCTTGCTGGAAAAAAGGGCAAGGTAATACGTCCCCTCCTCGACGATTCGGAACATTACGCCTGCGGCGCAATAGCCCCCCTGCCCGTCAAACCGGAAACGCGCCTCGATAAGCTGGTCCACGTAAACGCGATCCGCCGTCTCGATCCAGGCCATGCGGTTTTTCTTCCGCAGGCCCAGGAACAGCGATCCGTTATCCAGATAGGCATTATGGGAAATTTCTGGTTTAATATCAAAACAGGACCTTTCGGGCCTGGAAAAGTCCGCAGTCCATTTTTCTTTCATCCGCTCGGCAGGCCGGAGATTGCGGCGCAGTCTGTTTGAAAGAATATGCAGGGGACGCTTGAGTAAAGTCAGCATATTGCATACTACCGAAAAATTACCGAAAAGTCGAGGTTATTGTGGCCAGGCATACAAACAATGCGCGAGTTGACGTTTTTCTCCTTATTGCCGCGATCGTGGCGCTGATCATTGCCGCCTCCAGCCGGTTTTCCAGGCATGCCGTCCAGCCGGGACGCATCGACATTTCCGTCTCGCAGAGCGGGGAAGCCCTGTTCGGCAAGGACATAATGGACGCGCTTGTCCTGGAATTCGAGGAGCAGAACCCCGCCCTGCGGATACAGATCGCGGGGAACAGCAACGCGGACATAGTTTTTTTTGAGGACGGCGAGATTAGCGGCCTGCTAGCCGAATCGGCACTGGCCTCGCTCGGGCCCTACGCCAACAGCGAAACCCCGGAAAAACAGTGGGCGATACCGCTGGTGTCGTTTGTGGACGTTTTCCTCTACAACATTGACATCCTGCAGGCGGCGAACGGCGACCGACCGCCAAAAACCCGCGCCGACTTTCTTGCCGCCGCGAGGGCCGTCGCTGCGCAGGGGGCCGCCCAGCCCCTGGCGCTGGGACTCAGCCGGGAAGACCCGCTGGCGCTGCGGCGAGAGTTGTACCCGTGGATATGGGCGGCGGGCGGGGATCTGCGCCAGGAAGGCGTGCGCCAGGATGGCGAGGAAAGTGTTACGCTTTCCAGGGCCGCGACCGACGCCATCGCCTTTTTCGGCCAGCTTAACCGCGAGGGCCTCCTGGCGCCGGGGAGCCTCGAGCAAACCAGGGCGCAGAGGCTGGCGGAATTCGCCGGGGGAAACATCGCCATGATGGCGGCATCGTCACGCGACATTCCCCTGCTACAGCGCAGCGCGCAGGGCGTCAATTTCGGCGTCACGGCGATGCCCCAAACGGCGCAAGGCAAGAACCGCCTGGGGCTTTCGGGAATATACGCCGGCATTTCCTCCGCCTGCGCCCAGCCTGACGAGGCATGGGCCTTTCTTGCCTTTGTCGCCGGAAGAAAGCAAGCGCTGGAGGAGGCGCTCGGCGCCGTTCCCGGCAGCTATCCCGGAACCTTCCCCGCCGACTACATCACCGGCGACCCGCTGTACTCAAAAGCCTGGGACATTTTCGAGGCGGCGGACGTAGTCGAGTACCACCCCGCAGGCCCCCTTGAGGAAGAGACCAGCCGCATCATCCGGGAAAAGCTGGAAGAGGCGTTTGAGTAGAAGCGACAGGCGGTTGCTACTTGTTGATTTCCCCGTCAAGGTAGCTGGTTCTTTGGCCCCACCATGCCTTGAGCTTTTCTACCTCATCATTGTAACCATAGTTGCCCTTCCAATAGTACCAGACCCTGGCGTTCATCTCGGCGGAACTGCGCAGCTTGTCCTGCATCATCAATGGTTTTTTCTTCTGTTTCTATTTCAATTTCATTCTTTACTTCATCCGTTATAAGTATTCCGCCCATAGCTTCACAATTTCTTTTTATAAGGTCAAGTCCTTTCTCATTGAAATTTAGTCGCCATTTCGCATAACTCCATTATAAAAAGAGTGAATAAGCTACCATATATTTTACAGTAACCCATTCACTTGTTCAAGCACCCTACAAGTCAAAAAACATATCCCCAATTTTCATAGTTGTATGCCGCTATGGCATTATACGCTATCTATGATGTCGTTATGCGTAATGTAACATTAGACGATTTTGGTGTCAGGCACCATATGCGTTTACTTTAGAGAAAAGAATCAACGAATTACGCGAATAAATACGGAATTCTGAAGAAAATTGGTGTTTATTCGTGGTAATTCGCGTTCATTCGTTGATAATAATTCATTAAGTAAACGCATATGGTGTCAGGCACTTTTGCGTTATCCGATGGGAAATGTTACTATCACCTGTGTACCGCATTTTTTAATTCCTCGATAATTTTATTATAAATATTAAAATCCATATTTCCAGAAGTAATCCATGCTCTTTGCTTATTTTTTAAAATCGTTTTGTTTTTATAGTTTTGCAGTTCTGGTATAGCTTTATACCAAATTTTTTCAGATCTCATTATGATAATTAC
>JAISSG010000155.1 GCA_031273185.1 Treponema sp.
CGTTTTGCAGAGCATCCGCTTTGCGTCGGCGCCGACGGCCACGATCTTTTTTGTCCCCAGCTCTACAGCCACAACGGAAGGCTCGTTCAGCACGATGCCCTTGTTTCTGATATAGATAATGGTATTGCAAGTCCCTAAGTCAATCCCCAAATCCGATGAATTCCTGCCAAACATAGATCCCTCCGTGTTCTCGTTTTATGTCTAAAGCCGCGCTCGTGCTCTTGCATGCGCCGGGTCAGCCCTCAGCGCCAGCCGCCATTCCGCGCGGGCGCGGGTGGTGTCTCCTTGCAAAGCGTACAGTTCCCCCATCTGGTAATGCGCCTCGGCGTTGCCGCCCGTCTCGTCAAGGATCGCCTGAAGCTGCAGCATCGCCCCGGCATTGTCGCCGGAGTTCCGCAAAGCCTCCGCCAAAAGAAGCCTCGCCGAAAGGACCGTCCTTGAATCCAGGGAAATCTCGACGCAGCGCTGCAAATACGCCCGCGCATTATCGAACTCGCCCAGCGCAATATATGAGCGGGCGATGGACAGCAGCAGCAGGCTCGAAGGCCCAAGTTCCCCCTCGGCGCCAAGGGCCTCGGCGTAAGCGGCCACGCTGCTTCGGTAGTCTCCGACTGCGGCGTAGGCCATGCCCAGGTACTGGGGAATGTCGGCACCATTGAAGGACAGTTCCCTGGCCTTTTCCAGGTACTTCACCGAAAGATCGGCAAAGCTCTCGCCTTTGTAGCTGTACGCCTTTCCCAGCACGTAGTACAGCCGCCCGTCGCTCGCCGAATGCCTCAGGAGCATCGCCTTTCGCAGGGACCACACGCAGTCGTCGAAATACTGCAATGCGTCCAGGCTGTTTATCTGGGAAATGCCCAGTTGGTAGGCGGAAAACCCATGCATCGTCAGCAGGAAATAGTCCATCGGGCGGAAAGCAAGGGCAGCCTGACTCCTGCCGTACACTTCGCCAAAGGAACCCGAATCCCAAAACTGCATAAGTTCCCTGCGCCCCCCCCTCGCCCCGCCCTTGAGTCTCCCGGCAAGGTGAACAGAAGCCACCGCAACCAGAGCGACGCCCACCGCCACGGCAACTGCAACCAAGAGCCGCCTCCGGCGGACAGAAACCCTATAATCGGACCAGGTTCGCTTGCTGTACATTATCCCCCTATTATCGTAATATAGGTTTTCCGATAAAAAGTCAATGAACGGGGTATGGTTTGAGCGCCGGGGCGTTTTATTTTCAGAAGGATTCGCTCTTGCTGCCGGGGGGCGCGGCGCTGCCCTCGGCAGACATGGAAATTTCCCCGGATCAGGCCGGCGATTTCCCGTTTTCGGACGTTTTCACCGTCCCCGCCATCACCGGCGGCGCCTTTGGCGGCGATATTTCCTGCGTGTACGTCCCGCCCGATGCCCCCCTGCCCCCTCGCTTGCAGGCAATCCCCGTGCGCCAGGTTCTTTCCGTTCTGCCCTGCCATGCGGCGGGGGACAGCGACCGAAGCGCCAGGATGCTGAGGGCCTTTCACGTCGCCCAGTGGCGGCGCGATTCCCGGTTCTGCGGAAGTTGCGGCGCGGCAAACACCGACGCGCCGGACGAGCTTGCCCGCCTGTGCCCCGCCTGTGGCCGCACGGAATTTCCCCGCATAGCCCCGGCGGTCATCACGCTCATCACCAACGACGAGGGGAAGGCGCTGCTTGCCCACAACAGGAAATTCGCCAACGGCATGTACAGCCTTATCGCCGGCTTTACCGAGGCGGGGGAAAGCCTTGAGGCAACCGTCGCCCGCGAAACCCGCGAGGAGGCGGGCATCGAGGTCCGCGACATCCGTTATGCGATCTCCCAGCCCTGGCCCTTCCCCAATTCCCTCATGCTGGGCTTCACCGCCCGTTATGCGTCAGGGATCGTCAAACCCGACGGCATCGAGATCGAGGATGCCCGCTGGTTCGGCAAGGACGATCTGCCCAAACTCCCCGGCCCCGGCTCGGTATCCCGCCACCTCATCGACCGCTGGCTGGCGGGGCAATAACTTTTCTCTTTTCTCTTTTCTCTCTTCTCTTTTACCTTGGCGAGTACAAGTAACGGAAATACTCCATATCCGTCGAAAGGGTCTTCTTGAATTTCGGCAGGGTGGTTCGGTACGATTCTATTGCCCGCCAGAAATCAAAGAAGCCGCGGTTGCGGTTGTAGGCATCGGCGTATATCTGCGACGCCCTTGCGTCCGCCGTCCCCCGGATCGTTTCAGCCTGCTCGTAAGCTGCTGAAAGCAGGCGGCGCTTATCGTTGTCCAGCTTGCCCAGCCATTCCGCCTTGCTGCCCTCGCCCGCAGAGCGGTAATACTGGGCTATCTGGTTCCGCTCCCGTATCATGCGGGCGTAGACGCTCGGGGTAAGCTCGTCGGAGTAGCGTATCTGCCGCGTCACCACGTCGATCAGCTCGATGCCGTATTCGGGAACCATGCGCCGCGAGCGGGCAAGTATCTCCTCGGCAAGCTGGCGGCGGCCCTTGGTAATGGGCTGATAGCCTGAACCTGACTGCGCCGAGGTCATAATCTCGGCATCGATGCCGTCCCCCAGGCCCGGCTCGTCGGCAGCCGAGGAACGTTCCATGATGATGTTGGAATTCCGCACCGACTCCTGCAGGTAGTTTTCCGCCACGACGGTACGCACCTCAGAATCGATAATCTCGGCAAGCTTGGAATAGGCCGCATCGACGGTGTTAATGGACTCGTAGAACTTTTGGGGATCCGCTATGCGCCAGCGGGCAACAACATCGACAAAGATGAACTGCCGTTCCGCCGTGGGCACAATCCTCGCCTCGCCGTCCCAGGCCATAATCCGCTTGGGATAACGAACCACGTCGTCAATGACGGGAATTTTCAGGCGCAGGCCGGCATCGGTAACGACGCTGACTATCCGCCCCATTTGCACGATAACAGCCTGCTCTCCCTCGTTAATTACATATAACGGGCCTGCTACCAAAACGCCAACAAAAACAACAAGAACAACGACAATGGCGGTAAACGTTTTTTTCATTACCGGTTCCCTCCCATGTTCATCAGCGGCAGGAAATTATCCAGGTTGCGGTCGATAAGCGTCGTGCCTTCTTCCCCCTTGAACACTTCCTCGATCATTTCATAGTACAGCCGCTGCCTCGTTACCTCCGGGGCTCGCTGGTACTCGTTCAGCACCGAGTTGAAGCGGGCAACGTCGCCCAGCGCCCTGTTCACCCGCTCGGTCGCATAGCCCTGCGCAACCTGGATCAGCCGCTCGGCCTCGCCCCTGGTCCTGGGGATCTCCTCGTTGTAGGCCTGCTGGCCCTCGTTGATAAGCCGCTCCCGGTCCTGCATCGCCTTGTTGACATCCTCAAAGGCCTGCTGCACCCCCGCCGGCGGGGTCACGTTCTGGAGCTTCACCGCAATCACGTCGATCCCCAGGCCGTAGCCCCGGAACGTCTCGTTCATGAAGGCCGCCCCCGCCGACTCGATGGCGCTGCGCTCAGGCCCCATGATGTCCATGATTGCCCGGTCGCCCACCAGCATGTTTATCGCGGAGCGGGAAACGTCCCGGATAGTGGCGATCCGCTCGTTCACGTTAAAGGTCCACGCCCTGGGATCAACAATCCGGTACTGGATGATCCACTCCACCTCGATGATGTTGAGATCGCCGGTAAGCATGGTGGACTCGCCGGTCTGTGACGCGTAATGGCCCACCGGAAATGACATCTGGTTTGAGTACACCGGGCTGGAGCCGCCCCGCACGGTACGGAAACCGAACTCCTGGGTCTGCACCGTCCTGACGTTCACCGTGTAGTTCCTGTCGCTGCCAAAGGGCAGCTTGAACTGCAAGCCGGGGCCCTTGGTGGCAACGTACCTGCCAAAACGGGTTATCACCGCTTCCTCGGTCTGGTCAACGATATACACGCTGGTCGCCAGCAGCGCCACAACAAAGATTCCGCCGACTACCAGGGTAATCATTTTAGAATTCAGGTACTTCCCCATCTTTGGCGGGGTAAAATGCTGCATGAAAAGCCTCCTACATGAGAATTAACAGATTACAATTATCAATTAACAGGTAACAAAGATCAATACTGCTGATGAGGGTGTTTTTTACTTTTTTACTTCCGAATCGCCCGGGAGATCAAAAACCATACGATAGGCGGGAATATTTGGCATACCTACACCGATTTCCGCCTCCCCGGTAAAACGGTAATGCACATGCTTCATGGCGATTACATCGTCCAGCAGGCGGCGGGGCATGTCAATAAAATTCATCTCAAAGGAAAATTCTGTCTCCGACGAGCTTTGCGCCGGCACGACAGCCAAATCTTTTTCCCTGCCGCTGCCCCAGAGCCTGCCATCGCCGTAAAGATCATAGCGGAGAGAAGAGACAGTCACTGGAAATGTGTTGGGGTTATTGATTTTCAGGGTGCACTTGAAGAGGGTGTTTATCAGGCTTGCCTGCCTAATCTCAATTGAAGTAATGGTAAATATCGGCTCCCGTATCTCAATTTTTGGCTCAACGGGCTTTTCTTCCGCCACCGCAACCTGAGGCGCTGATTTGCATCCCGCAAGCAGGGAAAAAACACAAACAAGCGCCAAACATCTAGCCATCATATATTAACAGCACCCATAACACCCCCAATTTCCGATCCGCACTCCCCACTCCCCATTCCCTAACCAATAACCGCCTCGTAATGCTTCAGCAAAGTTCCGTTCTCGCCCATGACAAAATCCCGGCTCGCCTTGAGCCGCGAAGCCATCTTGGTGATGAAGATCGCCGCCACTTTCTGCTTGCGCTCGCTGTGGTTACCGTCACGCAGCAGAAGGTAGCTTAACACCAGATCGGTCGCCATCTCCACCAGCCGACGGGAATGATAGGTAAGAAAATCCTTGTGGCCATCGTAGGCCTTTGTGTACTCAAGCGTCTCGTCAAACCACTTGCGGGCCTCCCGTACTATGGCAAGCAAATCGGGGCTGTGCGAATAACCCGCAGCGTCGTACTCGTCGAGGATCATCTGCGCTATGCCGGACGTTACCGGGCCGATGGCGGCGACCACCTGAAGCTGGGTGGTTCCCTCGTAGATGTTGGTGATACGGGCATCGCGGTAGTGTCGCTCGGCGTTAAATTCCTTCATGTAGCCCGTGCCGCCGTGTATCTGAATCGAATCGTAGGCAACCTTGTTCGCCATCTCGGTCGTGTACGCCTTCGCCATGGGGGTAAACAGGTTCGCCAGCTTTGCGTATTCCTTTTTTTCTTCTATTATTTCGCCCTTGTCGTCGGGGTGCTTGTCGGAATACTCCTCCAAACATTCCTTGAGGTCAACAAAGCGGGAGGTTTCGTATAACAGGCTCCGCCCCGCCTCGACCGCGACCCGCATCTCGGTAAGCATCTCAAACACCGGCGGCAGTTCCCGCACGGGCGCGCCAAACTGGATGCGCTTTGCTGCATAGAGGTCGGCCTCGCGGTACGCGGCCTCGGCAATGCCAACCGCCTGAGCCGCCACGCCGAGACGGGCGTTGTTCATCAGCCAGAGGGTGTACTTGGTCAGCCCCCGCTGCCGCTCGCCCAGCAGTTCCGCAGGGGCATGGTTAAACTGCAACTCGCAGGTGGGCGAGCCGTGTATGCCCAGCTTGTGCTCCAGCCGCCGTATGATCATCTTGTCGTCGCGCTTGTAAATGAAAAACGAAAGCCCCCGCGCCCCCTTGCCCTTTTCCTCGCTGCGGGCAAGCACCAGACCAATAGTCCCGCAGCCATTAGTAATGAAACGCTTAACCCCGTTAAGATACCATTTCCCGTCCTCCCCCTGCACCGCCTTGAGGTTCACCGCCTGCAAGTCGCTGCCCGCATCCGGCTCGGTGAGGATCATCGAGGAATCCCATTCGCCAGAACAGAGTTTGGGAAGATATGCCTGTTTCTGCTCCTCCGATGCGAACTTGTTGATCGTCTCGGCAATGTCCTGCTGGAGGCCAAAATTGAGAAACGACCCGTCGGCACGGGCAAGTATCTCCGCCGCGATGCTGAGGATCGTAGTGGGCATATTGAGGCCGCCGTATTGCCGGGGTACGGCAAACCCCATCAGTTCCGCCTGTGCGAACATTTCCACGGTCTTTTGGGTCGCCGGATTAAGCGTAACCTGATTGTTCGCCAGCGTGGGACCCGCCTCGTCAACGGCGGGGGCGTTAGGCGCCATGAACTCACCGGCAATCTCGCCGACAATCGAAAGCACCATGCGGTAGGAATCAAGGGCATCCGCCGTGTCGGTGGGGGCGTGGGCGTACCGCTTCGCCTGTTCAAAATTGTCCTCTTTCAGACCGATGACCCGATCAAGACCAAGATGCCCCAAATGAAACAGAATATCTTCATTATCGTTAAAAAAATTTTCCATAATAGTATTTGCCCTCCCCTACACTCGTGCCTTGTACGCTTTGATCATACGGGGGATCACCTCGTTCAGGTCCCCCACGATGCCGTAATGGGCGATGCTGAAAATCGGCGCCTCCGGGTCGTTGTTGATGGCGATGATCCTCGCGGAACTGTCCATGCCGGCACGATGCTGTATCGCCCCGGAGATGCCGCAGGCGATGTAGAGCTTGGGTCGAACCGTGGTGCCAGTCTGCCCCACCTGATGCTCCTTGCCGATAAAGCCCTGATCCACTGCGGCACGGGATGCCCCCACCTCCGCGCCGAGGGTCTGTGCAAGCTCCCGAATGAGGGCGAAATTTTCCTTGCTGCCAACGCCCATGCCGCCGGATACGATGATCTGCGCCCCTTTCAGGTTGACGGTCTTTGCCTCCATCAGCCGGTCAATAATCTCGCTGGGGAAATCGTCCTTGCCGAGATCGGCGGGGACACGCACCGTTTCGGCTTTGCGGGAAGCATCCGGCTGCGCCATACGCATCACCCCTTCGCGGACGGTTGCCATCTGGGGCTTTTTATCCGGGCTGACAATCGTGGCAATGATGTTGCCACCAAAGGCCGGCCGTATCTGGTAAAGGATGTTCTTGTACTCGTTTTCCTTTTGCGTGTGGTCGCCGATTTGAAGGTCGGTACAGTCGGCGGTCAGCCCGACTTTGAGGCATGATGCCACGCGCGGGGCAAGGTCGCGTCCCTCGGTGGTCGCCCCGTACAGGACAATCTGCGGCTTCGTCTCGGCGACCGTTTTGATCATTAGTTTGCTGTAGGGGATGGGGGCGTAGAATTTGAGGCGGGGGTCTTCGATCAGGTACACCCGGTCAACGCCAAGGCTTGCAAGCCGCGCCACTTCACCCGCCACGCTGTCGCCTAACAGGGCGGCGCTGACCTGCACCCCCAGCCGGTCGGCGAGTTCCCGTGCCTTGCAGACAAGCTCAAGGCTTACGTCCGCCGCCTTCCCGCCGTTTTGCTGTATATACACCATCACGCTATTTTCGCTCATATTATTCACCTTATCCAAAAGTATGATCCGCGATAAGGTCGTGGATCAGCTCGGTAATGCCCGCCTCGCCGGGATCGATATACCTGATATCCGCGGCGGTCAGCACCACGGAATTGATGTGCTTCACCTTGGTCGGCGAACCGGAAAGCCCGCACTGTACCGGGTCGGCGTTGATTGCGGGAATGTCCCACAAAGAGATGGGACTGGGGACTGGGGATTGGGGACTGGGGGTCGGGGATCGGGGGTCGGGGGTCGGGGACTGGGGGCTGGGGGTTGCTCGCTTGTAGGTCATGGTCTTGATGGCGGAGGCGGGACGGGGCGACTCGCCTTCCTCGGTGAAGGTGACGAGGATCGGGAATTTCGCCTTTACCTTTTCCCAGCCGCCTTCGATGGAGCGGACGGCGGTGATCTCTTTTTTTGCCGGATCGAGGCTTTCGATTTTTGAGACGCAGGTGATCTGGTTGATGCCCAGTTTTTCGGCGGTCTGCGGGCCTACCTGTGCGGTGTCGCCGTCGATTGCCTGCCGCCCGCAGAGCACAAGGTCGTAGTCGCCGATTTTATTGATGGCACACTTCAGTGCGTATGACGTGGCGAGGGTGTCCGCCCCGGCAAAGCCACGGTCAGAGACCAGCGCGGTAAAGTCCGCGCCCCGGTACAGGCACTCTTTGAGCACGGCGGCGGCGGACGGCGGCCCCATCGTTACCACGCTGACCCGTGTCCCCGGATGCCTGTCCTTGATTTGCAGCGCCGCTTCCAGGGCGTACAGGTCGTCGGGGTTGAAAACCGCTGGCAGTGCGGCGCGGTTCACCGTGCCCTCCGGCGTCATCGCCTCCCCGGTAATGTTCTTGGTGTCTGGCACCTGTTTTACCAAAACGATCACGTTCACTGTGGATTCCCTCGCTGGGGTTTATTATGACAACTTTCAATGATTTGTCAACGTGTCGGTTAGGCAGACGAGGACAGACTGCGTTTTCTTGTTTCAGAGAAAAAGAAAATTAAGGGTGTTGCTGGAGCAAACGCCATTACCCTATCGGTGGACACCATGTGTTAACGAGGGGGAAAGCGGTTTCACGTACTTGTCCAAATTTTACCCGGAAAATACTGACTGCCGCCGTATGTTTATTCGTGGCGAGGGTTTAATACCCCGCCCCTCTGGGGCGGTTATAAAGGTATTAAACCCGAGACCAATACCTTTTAAGAACAACATACCCCGCTGCTCTGCGGCGGGGTATGTTGATTGGTAATTATATTGCCTTCCAAAAAAGCCAATGACGCAGAAGAGCAAATAGGCATTTACCCGCGATGCTACTACGTTTCGGTGCTTTCATGCAAACGTTCCCGGTTGTAAACGACGGTTTGCCAGCCCGAATAAGGGCTTGCGGAGCAAGACCAGGGCTGGCAAACTGTGGCGGAGTGAGGCGTGGGAGCGAGCGTAGCGACCGACCTAGTAGCCTGTAACATCTAATGTTTTACAAATATACAACTTGAAGATCGTCTGTAAATAACATATTGTTCACGGATTATATTGGCTAAACAGGGTTGCTCATACCTAAAAATCCGATTAATTCGTAGATTTCTGTTTCTTTTTTAAATAACAACTTATAAAGTTTTAGATGTTACAGGCTACTAGTGTTCTGTAAAATACAATCAACAAAAAGATTTAGCCTTTTCTATTTTTGCAAGAATCTCCTCAGGTTTCTTCGCCTAGGTAAATGAGCGTCCACACTTGTTCCAGTTTTTTATGTACTCTTTTATCGCTCTTGTTAATTCTTCAACTGATTCATAACTCCCCCTGCGTATCTGCTTGTTCGTTATCTCCGCAAAC
>JAISSG010000156.1 GCA_031273185.1 Treponema sp.
ACTCAAGACTTTTCCTCCAGCCATATTCCGGCTGTAACGCCTGAACAGTTTATGCGGATCATCGCCGATAGGTAGCTCACTGGTAACTGCTCCCGTTCCAATACTTGCGAACAGCGTTGCAAGTATTAAGCCGCCAGGCTGTACCCCACCCGGCATCGGCTGCCGCTTCGCTTGCATATCTATCGACGTAGATTGTCTGCGAGTCAGTCCACTCGTGGAACGCATAACTGACGGTCGTTACGCTGGCGGGGATGGTGATGCTGGGAATTTTTACGCAACGAATGAATGCTTCGGAACCGATGCTTTGCAGTGGGCTGTTTTTCAAAAAATCAAAATTGGTAGTAAGCCCAGTGCAATAGTAAAACGCCCGTTGGCCGATGCTTTGCAGTCCGCTGGGATCCGCAAAGGTTACGGTGGTAAGGGCGTATGTAGTATTGAACGCAGCAGCACCGACAGTCGTTACCTTTCCCTGGATGGTAACGCTGGTAAGCCTTGCACAGCTCCTGAACGTAGCGCCGCTGATTGCCGTTACGCCTGCTGGGAGGGTGATGCTGGTGATGCCGCTATACTCGAACGCATAATCGCCGATGGTCGTTACGGCTGCGGGGATGGCGATGTTCAGCCCGTTATTATACCCAGCCATTTGGAATGCATCCTGGCCGATAGTTGCAAGCTGGCTGCCCGTCTCAAAGGTAACGGTGCCAAGGGACCTGGTTTCCTTGAACGCGCTTGTGCCGATCACCGTTACGGTTGCGGGGATGTTGGCGATGCTGGTAATGGGGCAATAGTAGAATGCATTCTGGTTGATAGCTGTGAGCTGGCTGCCTGGCGTAAAGTGGACGGTGGTAATGGCCGCGCCGGAGAATGCGGCAGTTGCATTGGCTCCGATGGTGTCAGTCGAGCTGCCTATTTCCGTTACGCGCCTGTAGCCGGGATCGTTGATAGGGGGATAGGTGGTGGTACTGGCATTGACGTTGGGATGGTGCCATGCGGGTATATACACCGCGCCGCTGGTCACGCTGCCTTTCCTGACACGGTAGGTACCGTCGTTTGCGCCGCCGCTGATCAGCGTGAAGGCGAGGCCGGGCGTGCCAAAAGCGTATGCGTACCTGCGGGTTTCTTCGTGCGCTGCGTTGTGATTGCACGCCCGTGTTTCCATGCCGTCATCGGTTTCGCTGACGGGTGTGGTTACTGCCCAGTTGCCCCATGCGTGCGCATTGGGGTTTATGCTTATGGTCTGCGTTTCGGTGTGCGTGGGGTCGAGCGAGCAGGTCCTTGTTTCCGTGCCTGTCGCCGTGCAGGTGGCAGGGGTAGTCACTGTCCAGCCGCCCCATTGGTGGGCGTGGGCAGCGGCAACGGTAACGGTGAAGGTGGCTGTTGCGCCTTCGTAGGTTACGGTCACGGTGCTGGTGCCGGTGGCCAGCGTGCCGCTTAAGGCATACTCGTTCTGTGACAGCGTGTCCTCGCTGTCGTTGCTGTACTGCGCCTTTACAACCAAATTTGCCTTGAGGCTATCAAGCGGCGTATCCGGGTAAATAGTTGCCGTGCCGGTATAGGCCGCCGTGATGCCGGTCAGGGTGGGGGCGCTTTGCCCCGCCTTGAATACCTGGACGTGCTTCGTCCCCGCTTCAATGCCGCTTTTGGCAATCGTTACCGTCGCCGTCCCTGCCGCGCTGACTGTTATGGCAAGCGTCCGGCTTGCCCCCGTCCCGCTGAGCGCCGCCGCGCTTTTTGCCGCCGCCGCGCCCACGGTGATGTCGGCGGCGGTCAGGCCCAGGCTGTCAACGGAGTCGGTAAAGGTAAACGTAATGCCGGTACTATCGGTTGTGCCGTCCGCGCCGCCGTGCTGCGCGGCGGTGTAGGTGATGTCGGCGGTGACTGTAACGGTGAAGGTAGCTGTCTTGCCCTCGTAGGTTACGGTCACGGTGCTGGTGCCGGCGGCCAGCGTGCCGCTTAAGGCATAGTCCGCCGGGTCAAGGGTTTTGCTGGTGTTGTTGCTGTACTGCGCTGTCACGGCCAGGCCCGACTTGAGGTTATCAAGCGGCGTGGACGGGTAGATGGTTGCCGTGCCGGTATAGTCCGCCGTGATGTCGGTGAGGGTCGCGGTCGGCGAATTGGCGGGGTGCTGGCAGGCGGCGAGCGCCAGAGCAAGCAGTGCGGCGAAAACGCCGCGTGCGAAAATCTGCCGTGGTCTCATGGGATATTCCTTTTTATTGGCTGGTGGCATGCAAAACGCCGCCCGGCGCTTAAAGAATGCAAGCGTCGGACGGCGTTCCTCGGATATACGGGCGGCATCCCCCCACAGCGTTGTAGAAAAGTTAGGCGGATGTTCGCTATTAGATAGTTGACACGGGTATTGGGCGGGTGTGTATAATTGGCTGTTGGCTGTTGGCTGTTGGCTGTTGGCTGTTGGCTGTTGGCTGTTGGCTGTTGGCTGTTGGCTGTTGGCTGTTATAGTAGGCTGGATTCTGCCCTGAAATGGCGGGTCTGTGCTCTGGTTTCTTGCCGATGTTCAGCTTCATCGTTGGTAATATACCACCTTCCCGTGAAAAAAGCAAATTTTTTTTTGGGAAAGATTCTCACGCGAGGGAAGATATGCTTACGAACGATGGCTGATGTTTTTCCGCAAGCCCTCACGTTTTATTGAGACACCCCCATTCCCCATAACCAACTCCATGTGCTAATATGATGCCAGAGAGCGCGACGTTGTGAAAAGACCTAAAAAAAAGATATGGCTGGCCTCGGGGATTGTGCTTTTCGCGGCTTATTTTTTCTGCGCCGCGCGGCCAATACCGCTAGAGACGGTTCTGGAGCCGCGCTGGCTGAATTCCCTTGAGTTTGGCCAGCCCGTTGTCCTGGGTGACAGCCCCGCAGAACCTGGCGGAGGGGAACAGCCGGGAGAGGCCGGCCTCGTGCCGTTTGAACTGGGGGACAGGTTTGGCTATTTTCACCGGGAAGGCCGCTTTGTTATCAATCGGACGAAAAGGGCCAACATCTCTCTTTCCCTGGAACGCTGGGCGGAATACGAAGCGGAGCCGGAACGCGTTGCGATTAACGACGCGAGCGGCGAGGCGGTTTTTATCATTGAAAATCCGCGCGGCTACCCGTTCTTTCTGGACGGAAGGACCTTTCTCGTTAACAGCGAACAAAACGCGATCTCCGAGGTAGACAGCTCCGGCTCACCGGCATGGACCTACGAATTCGCAAGCCCGCTTACCTGTGTCGATGCCGCTTCAGGGCTTGTGCTTGCCGGGTCGCTTGACGGCGTGGTTGGGGTTCTGGACAGCACGGGAAAGCAGATGTTTTCCTTTGAGCCCGGCGGCTCCCGCTACTCGATCATTCTGGGCTGCGCCATTTCCCGCGACGGCTCGAAGCTGGCGCTGGTATCCGGCATAGACAACCAGCGCTTCCTGTTGCTGGAGCGTTTTGGCGCAAGCGTAAACGACTACAAGGTTGTGTACCATGAATTTCTTGACGGCGATTTTCGCCGCCCGGTGCATATCTCATTTATCGATGAGGACCGCTGGATCGTTTTTGAGCGGCACGGCGGGCTGGGTTTGTTCGAGCTTGGCTCTTGGCAATCGGGAAAGGTGGAGCTTAACGGAGATCTCTGCGCCATCGATCAAGCGGACAGCCAGGGGCTGCTGTTTGCCGTTGTCGCGCGCTCGCCGGGCCTGAAAGAGCTGATCGGTATTCGGCTTCCCGGCAGGCTGGTCATGGAAGCGCCGTTCAGAAGCGAGGAAGTGTTTCTGGGCAGATACGGTTCGAGGCTGTTTGTCGGCGGGAAACAGGCGCTGGTTGCATTTGATTTGGAAAAAAGGTAGGTGGGAATGCGCGGGCTAAAGATAAGGTGGCTGGTGATTGTTGCGGCGTTGCTGAACTGCAACGCGCTGGCGGCAATGGAATGGCCCCTGGCGGAGGCCGCGATGGTTCGCAACTTTGGCTACAACGACCGGGGCAGGCCGGTACTGGGAATCGTGTTTGAAGGGGAAGGGGAGGTTCAGGCTGTGGACAAGGGAGAGGTTATCTTCTCCCGATCCGGGACAGACAGCGTTTCCCGCCTGCCTTCTCCGCTGGGCGCATGGTCCGCGGTAGACCACGGCGATGGCCTGGTGAGCATATACGGGCGCTACAGGGATGAGGGCAGAAAGCAGCAGCCCCCGGCGGTAAGCCAGGGCACCCCCGTTGCAACGGCGGGGAATTCCGGCTGGTCGGGCAGGGGAGGCGTTTATTTTATGCTGTACGACCGAAGGGAACGGCGCTGGGTAAACGCTTCGATGGTCATCAGCCCGGTTCCCGACAACGTTCCTCCGCAGATTTTTGGGATACGACTCATCGGCGCCGGCGGCAGAACCGTTGACTCAGGCCAGTTGCGGAACATCAGCCAGGGCAGGTACGCCATCGTTGTTAACGCCGCGGATACCCTCATTGCCCCACGGGGATTGCAGCTTGCCCCCCACCGAATCGACTGTTACGTCAACGGGGAGGAAGCCGGATCGCTCTCTTTTGAGACCATAAGCGCACGGGACGGCGTGCTGATGACTAGCCGCAACGGGCTAGTTTCGGCGCGCCAGGTATACGGCCTATTCCCGGCCTTTGAGGTGGGCGAACTGCACTTCAACAGGGGCCAGGCAATACTGGAAGTAATTGTGCAGGATGTCGCCGGCAATTCCCGCAGCGCCATTACCCGGATGCTCGTCGAATAGCCATTGCCCTGTCCGTGCTGTGAGCAAAAGCCATCCGATAAAGACATGGTCCACGCCGGTTGCACAGGAAGGGCGGAAACTGGTTCCCTGCGCCCTCTGCGGCGGCGTGCGTTTCAGGCCGCGCCTTTCCTGCGAAGGCTTTTCCTACGTCCGCTGCGCCGGGTGCGGCCTGGTTCAGATCAACCCCCAGCCTCTTGCGGGCTGTGTCGAGCGCCGCTACCGGGAGCTTTTTGGAAGCGACTATCTTTCCTACGAACTGCGCAACGAGGCGGCCTTTCTTGATCTGCAAAAACTTGCCCTTGGGGATGCGGGCTTTTACCGCATTGAGCGGGAACTTTTGGAAGCCACCGGCCAGCCGAGCGTCCTGGACGTTGGATGCGCCACCGGGGCCCTGCTGGCTTTTCTGAGGGAACGGGGCTGGCAGGTGGCAGGGGCTGAAATTTCTCCCTCCGCCGAGTACGCCCGGACCAAACGGGGAATCGCCGTTAAGCGGGCAAGCCTTGAAGAATGCCATTTTCCCGGCGGATCCTTCGACCTGGTTCTTGCGTCCCATCTAATCGAGCACCTTAACGAGCCGGCCTCCTTTGTCCGCGAGGCATGGCGGGTACTGCGCCCCGGGGCGCGCCTTTTGCTGACCACGCCGAACATAGACGGGTTTCAGGCTCGGCTGTTTGGCAGCCGCTGGCGCTCGGCGATTTTTGACCACCTCTACCTTTTTTCAGCGCGCACCCTGGCGGCAATGCTCAGCGCGGCGGGCTTTGCAGTGGAGGGGGTATACACCTGGGGAGGGCTTGCGGCAGGAACCGCGCCGGTGCCGCTCAAGGCAATCGCCGACAGGGCGGCAAAAATGCTGGGGCTTGGCGACGTGATGCTGGTAAAAGCCCGAAAAGCCCTGAACTAAAGAGGGCGGGAAGGTTTATTGACGAACGGAGCGTCTGCGCCTAAGGCTTAGGTGCTGGATAGCAGGATATGATCGAGTGAGTAAGGAAACGCCAAACCAGAGGTTCGCGCTTGCCGCGAAAATGCAGGGCTTGCCCTGCGGTATTAACCCTTGTCAGGCTTTTTTCTTTTTGGCAGTTTTCGCTCTTGCCTTTGTTTTCGCCGTTACGCGTTTCTGTTCCGCGTATTTTTTGTTAAGGCCAAGCATATACTCGCAGCAGCCTGTACAGAGGGTGCGGCCTTTCTTGGTCCTGCTCCCGCAGCGCGGACATTTGCCAAGGCTGATGCGCTCGTGGTATTTTTCCCGCCTTTTGCTGTTAACCTCGTCCTTGTGCAGTTCAAGGAATTTCCTCTGCCTGAGCCTGTTTTTTTCGCGTTCTTTTGCGTCCATTTCCAATGCTCCTTTTGCTAACTAATACTATATTGCCTTATTTTGGAAACTGCAAGCGGCAAATTCCTGTCATTTTCCTTGTATTTTTTCCCGATTGATCCTATTATTATACTATGAGAGGTCATTTATGAAGCATTTATTTGCCCTGTGCCTGTTTTGTTCGGGTTTTTTCCTGATTCCTGCCGTTTTCGGTTTTGGACAGGAAGGAATGGAAGGCAATGCGACATGGTATAGAACCGATTCCATACAATTAAATGCCTCCCATGCCAGGCTTCCCTTTGGAACACGACTGCGGGTAACCAACCTTGAGAACGACAAAGTTGCATATGTCTCCATTAACAGGCGAATTCCCGATGACCAGGACCGCATCATTGAAGTTTCGGAACAGGCGTCGCGGCTCTTGGGCATGAACCAAACGGGCAGTACGCGGGTGCGCGTGGAATTGGTCAGCGGAGCCTCTCCGGCGGAAGCGCCTCCGCCGCCTGCCGCTGTCCCGGAAGTGGTAAAGGAGGTCGTCCCTGAAATTCCCGCGGTCGTTGCTGAGGAGGATGACACAGACGAGGTTGAGGCTGCTCCGCCAGAGCCCCCCCGGCAGCCGGAGTGGGTCGTTGTCCAGCCAGCCCAGCCAGCACCTCCGCCGCCACCACCGCCTCCGCCACCACCACCTCCTCCTCCATCGGCTCCACCACCTCCTCCGCCTCCTCCGGCTGCACCCCGGCCCGAGCCAAACAACAACGGGGCCGTTTCCGTGACGGTGATTGTCAACGTAAACGGGCAGGAGCATGTGGTAAGCATCCCCGATATGGCGTCCGAGCCTCGCGGCAGATCCGTTCCTCCCCCGCCGCCGCCTCGTCCTCCTGTCGTCGTGGTTCCAGTGCCCCCGCCAGCCCCCGTGACTGTCGCCCCGCCGGCTAGCGGGCGTTTGGCAAGAATTGTGCCGGGGATGCCCGATCCCAACGGAAGGGGCGTTTACCGGGTGCAGGTCGGCGCTTTTTCCAACACCAACTTTGCCCAGGAATCCTACAACCGCCTGCGGGCCGCCGGTTTTAACCCGGCCTTTGAGCAGTACGGCAACGTGTATCGGGTTGTTATTTCCGGGGTAAGGGCCGCCGACATGCCTCTGGTTGCACAGCGCCTGGGCAACGCCGGTTTTGCCGAAGCTTGGATACGCCAGGAAAACTAAGCGCATCCCTTGGCATCGATTGATTACGCAAACGGCGGGTCCTTCCTCCACAGGCTGGACCCCAGGACGAAGCTACTGCTCGTCCTGCTGTTTACGATCCTTGTCTTTGTGATCGACTCGCTTGCCGTTGCCGCAGGGCTGATGCTGTTTTTTGCCGCCGTATGCCTTTCGGCAAGAATCCCCCTCAAAAAACTGTTCCCCCATTGGCGCTTCCTCCTTTTCCTTGCGGCTTTCGTGCTTGTTGTGCAGATGCTGTTCGGGCGGGAAGCGCCCGGCTGCCGTTATTTGCTCAAGCCCCTGTTTCCCCAGGGGGTTCCCCTGCTTGGCGGAAGGGGATCGCTCAAGCTGGACGGGCTGTTTACCGGGCTGATGATATGCTGCCGCATAGTTGCGCTGACGATCCTCCTGCCAACGCTGACCAGGACGACCGATGCGCGGCAGCTTGCCTATGGCATTACCCGGCTGGGCCTGCATTACAAGGCGGCGCACGTTATTACCTCAACGCTTAACCTGATCCCGTCGTTTGAGGAGGAAACAAAGTTGATTTTAGAGGCTCGCAGGCTGCGCGGCGTAAGGTCATTTGAAAACGGAGGCTTGCTTTCAAAACTGAAAGAGTACGGCGCCATTGCCCTGCCGCTTATGATAAGGGCGATGCGAAAGGCGCAGATTATCAGCCTGGCAATGGATGCCAGGGCCTTTGGCGCGCACAAAACCAGAACATGGCTGTTTGCGACCAAGATGTCGGCAATCGATTACACGGCTTTTGCCTGCGGGATAGCGTTTTCCGCCGCTGCCGTAGCCGCGCAATTGCTCATAACAAGGTAGCGCCGTGCAAAGCCCCATCATCAAACTTGACAAGGTTTCCTGGGCCTATGCCAGGACAAAAAACTGGGCGCTGAAAAACCTCAGCGTTGACATCATGCAGGGGGATTTTGTCGCGGTGATGGGCGAAAACGGCGCGGGAAAAACGACGTTCTGCCGCCTGCTGAACGGCCTTATCCCCCATTCGATGGACGGCAAACTTTTGGGCACGGTAACGGTTGATGGAATTTCGACCGCATCGTCCACTGTGGCACAGATTGCGGGAACGGTAGGGACAGCGTTTGACGATCCCGAGAGCCAGCTTTTTACCGCGACGGCATACGACGAGGTGGCGTTTGCGTTGGAGAACCTGCTGTTCCCGCCGCAGGAAATCCGCGACCGGGTTCGCTGGGCGCTGGGCCTTGCCGGGCTTTCCGCCTATGCCGACCGTGCGCCATCGACGCTGTCCGGCGGGCAGAAACAGCGCCTGGCAATCGCCGCCGCCCTTGCCCTCGCGGAAAAAATTCTCGTGCTGGACGAGCCATGCTCACAGCTTGATCCCGCCGGGGCGCGGGAGGTTCTCTCCCTTGTCCTCGATCTCCGTGCCAGGCGGGGGCTGACCGTGGTGATGGCCACCGGCTCGGGCGACGAGGCGGCGGAATTTGCCGATAAAATTTGCGTATTGGAAAACGGCCATCTTGCCGCTTTTGACACGCCCCGCCGGGTTTTTGCCGACGAGCGGCTTGCGGCAGGCGGCGCAATACAGATCCCCCATGTGTCGGAATTTGCCCGCCGGATGTCGGCCCTCGGCAAGCCCCTGCCGCAGTTTCCCGTCAATCTGGACGAAGCGGAGAAGTCGGTTGTTGGCTGGTATGAAAGCCGCTAACCCCCACGCAATTCAGGTGTCGCACCTGAGTTTCTGGTATGACAGCGGCAAAATTATACTGGACGATATTAGCCTCGCCATCGCGGAAAATGAATTTGTCGCCATCATCGGGCAAAACGGATCGGGCAAAACGACCCTGCTTAAAAACATCAGCGGCCTGTTGCGCCCCACGCGGGGAAGCATTTTACT
>JAISSG010000041.1 GCA_031273185.1 Treponema sp.
TGCTCTTTGCTCTTTGCTCTTTGCTCACTGCTCTCTGCTCTTTGCTCTTTACCTATTTACTCTCAACCAGTCGGCCAGGCGGTGCTCTAGCTGGTAAAGGCCGTCGCTGGTGGGCTGCCGGGCGCGGTCGTGGAGGTAGGGGAGTATGACCCGCTCCTTGAGCGCCATCCAGTTGCTGGGAAGTATGTTGGCCGGGGAAAGAAAATCCTCGGGGGGCATGTGTCCCAAAAGGCCGGGGTAAAACTGGGGAAAGACCTGCTCCGTCACCGGGCGCATGGCGGAAAAACCTCCCCCAATGCCAAAGGATATTTCGGCCATGCGGTTTTGGCGGCTTTTTTCTAGGAAGTACCGCTGGGTGTCGGCGCGGTAGAACCAGCGGAGGAAGGCCTCGGCGGCTTTCGGCCCCTTGCCTTTTTTCGGCAGGCCAAGGTACACCGACCGTTCGGCGATGGGGATGGTTTCGCTTTCGGCAAGCCAGCGGAAATCGAGGTTGTTTCGCTGATCCTCGGCAAGGGTAAAATAGCTGTCGCTGTCCATGCAGGTAAAAAGTATCCTTCCCGAAATGGCCAGCTTCGCCGGAGGATCGTAAAAATACTTGAAGGTAAAATCATCGACGGCCTGGATGCCGGAATTTGCCTCGCAGGTCCAGTCATAGGCAAAGCCCATCGCCCGGTCAAGGGCGGCGGAATCCCAGGCCAGGGGATCCGGGGGGGAATCCGCGAATCTTCGGTTCGCGGCCTCGGCGGCGGAATCGGCCTCCCTGAACGACGCGTTAAGCAGGGTTGCCGCTAAAAACAGGAAATCGTCGTCCCAGGCCGGCGAGAAGCCCATCTGGGAATAAACGTCGTTGGTTACGACGTTGTGCCTTTTTCCCAGCTCTTTCATCTCGTCGAAACCGATGGTGAAGGGGTTGGATAGCTGCGCCCCCCGGTCACGGGCAAACACTATCATCGGGGCGTTAAACGACACCGGCAGCAGGTATTGCCTTCCGTCGATGTTTCCCATCGCCAGAAGCCGCGAGTAGAAGGCATTTTGTTCCAGGACGCCGTTCCTGAAATAGCTGTCCACCTGCCTGAAAAAGGCCCGCGTCGAGGCGCTTTTCAGCCAGCTTCCGGCAACGATGTCCGGGTGGGCGCCGTTTTCGCTGAGCTTTTGGGCGGGGAAGTCGTAATAACGGGTCTCGATTCTGTACTGGTCCTGGGCCGCGTTAAAGTAACCGGCGTAAATCGCAAAATCTGGATGGTCTGTCCAGAGCATGGCCGTTTTGCCTCTTTCGGGGGAACATGAGAGGGCGCTTATGGCGGCAAGTGCAAGCAGCGCGAAAAAAGACCGCATGGAGTCATCGTATTTTTCTCCGCATCGCTTGTCAATCAGTAAAGGGATGTAGTATAGTAGTAAACAAAGGAGGCATTTTGGAGCCGGTAAAGGATGCTGTTATTTTGCGCCTGATTGAGCAGATAAGCATGCATTACCGAACCAATATTTCAAACCGGTTTATCCGCCCCGCCCTGTTGCAGTTGTCGCTGGACAAGACAACATGGGATATGATAGAAGCGCTGACGGAAAAGTTTGAGCATTTTCGGTACCAGGGTTTTCACCTTGACGATCTGTACCGCCAGCTCGCGGCGGCGGCGAAATTTGTCTACGCCACCCGCAACGAAATTGCCCCCACGCTCAGGTACCGGCTGGCCTCTGCCGGATCAAGCGGGGCGGAGAAAGTGCTGCGGGATTTGGCGGTAAACAACTTTTCGCACAACCTCAAGGTCTTCTCCGACCTGCTCTACGAGCTGTACATCAAGCTTGCCGAAATAGACATTACATTTTCAAAGGGCAAGCGCCCCCGCTACGAACAAATGCCCGAACTTGGCGACATTGGCGTTCAGCTTACCGGCCGCTAAAGGCCCGATTGGGCAGGCTAGGCCATCGCCGCCGCGGTAGCGTAAATCTGCTGGAACACCGGGGCGATCTGGCCCTCGTCGAGGCTTGAGAACGCAACCCTAAAGCAATGCGGCCCCAGCGAAATCGTGCCGATGCCGTGCTTTGACAGCAGTTCCACCCGCAATGCCTCCGCGTCCTTCGCGCAGTAAAAACTCATAAAGTAGCCAGAGTTAAACGGCAGAGGCTTCAACAGCGGGTTGCTGGGGTTCGCCTTGAGAAAATCCTTCACGATTTTGTAGCGACGCTGGAGCGACTCCTGAAAGTTCTTTTTTTCGCCGGGGCTGCGGGGGTCTTCCATCGCCCTGACAACAAGGTGCTGGGCGGAGGTGTTGACGCAGGAAACCGACGAGCGGATAGCCCCCATCGTTTTTACCACCAGCGCGTCATACTGCGCCTTGTTCAGGCCCTTCGAGCCAAAGGTCATAAAGCCGATGCGCAGCCCCCACACAAAGTCCTCTTTAATGGGGCCGTCAATCTTGATTGCCAGTACCCGCTCGTGCAGGTCGGCAAAACGGGCAAACAGCGATTCTTGCAGGATGTTGTCTTCATAGAACAGGCCGTAGTAGGCATCGTCGCAGATCACCAAAACGTCTGCGCCGCCGTCGGCGACCTCGCGGATAAGGCCGACCAGCGCGTCCCCCTCGGCAACCGTCGGGGAGTAACCGGCGGGGTTGTTGGGGAAGTTGAAGATGATCCGCACCAAGCCGGATTTCGCTATCTTCCGCACCGCCGCGCCGATGGCATCCATATCAAGCCCCGGCAGGTCGGGGTTAAGGAAGGGAATGGCGACAAGCTCCGCCTCCCGCCGCTCCTCGACGATCAGGCTGTAGTTGTCCCAGCAGGGGTCGCTGGAGATAAGGCCGCTTCCCCGTTCGATAAACATATCCGCCGTGTAGGAAAGCCCGGCGGTCAGCCCCGGCGTCACCACGGGCAGGGATATTTTTGCCGGGTCCAGCGAGGGGTTTTTTTTGATTATCTGGTCCTTCCAGACCGTTCGCGTTTTTTCAACCCCGGCGGTGGGGGCGTACACAACAACCTCTTCCGCCGTCAGTTTGGGCATATTGTCGGCGATTGCCGACAGTATCATCGGCTTGCCGCCCGAATACGCCATGCCGATGGTGCCGTTTGCCACAGTTGCGGATTTCTTCGCCTCTGCCGACTGGGCGATAATGCCCTTGGGAAAGTACAATCGCCGTCCGACGGTGGACATCAGCCTGGCTGCGACGGTTCCTTCGAGAACGGTGTTCAGTTCGATTGCTAGTGGGTTCATGCCGTGATACTTGCACGGAAAGAGTAAAGTGTCAATAGGAAAGCCATTTTTTGAAAATAATGTTTTGCAATTTTTTTAGCGGTATGCGACATTTATGATAAAACCGCTCATCAATGAAAAAAACACGGCAAACGCCAGATAGCACAGAAAATGCTTTACCCCCAGCACGATCTTTAACGCCCCGAGATTCGTGATCTTCATCGCGGGACCGGCGATCATGAACGAGGTAATCGCCCCCATGCTCATGCCGCCCTGCATCCACGCCTGCATCAGGGGGATTGTCCCGCCGCCGCAGACGTACAGGGGAACGCCGACCGTTGCCGCCATCAGTATCCCAAAGCCGCGGTTGCTGCCGAACAGCCGGGCAAACGCATCCTGCGGCACATACCGCTGAAACAGCGCGGAAAGGGCAATGCCTATCAGAAAATAAATCCCCGTCGCCTTGACGTTCCTCCCAAAGTTTTTCAAAAAACGCAGCAGGGGATTGGGGTCGGTGTCCCGGCTTGCCATTTCCGCAAAGGCGGCAAACGCAAAATACCGCCGCTCCCTGAACAGCAGCCTGACGCAGATTCCCGCAACCACGCCGCATACAAAACAGCTTACAAAACGTATTACCAAAGCCGGTACGCCCAGTGCCGCGCTGTAAAACAGTATCTGCGGGTTGAGCAGAATCGAGCCCATCATGAATGCCGCTATCCAGTCTTCCCGCAGGCCCTTTTGGGCAAAAGATGCGGCGATGGGGATTGTCCCGTACATGCACAGCGGGCTGGCAATCCCCAACAGCGACGCGGGAACAATGCCGAGAATACCCAGCTTTTTGTCCCGCAGCGCCGAAAACAACTGGTG
>JAISSG010000090.1 GCA_031273185.1 Treponema sp.
ATCAAGTCTTTCAAAATTGATGGTTCGGAGATAGCGTCGGCTTTAGCGATCGTGTGAAGTTATAGGCAAGTATTTCCCAGGAAAAATTGGCTGAAGCTCGTGAACAGGTACCAGCTATATTGGATTAAAAGAAATCTATTTTGTTGCTTCTTGAAAAAGATTATGGATAATATTTTGCATGATTAATGATGTGAGATTCCCTGCATTTTAAGTAGCCTGGTAAGCTGGCGGTCGAGGCTGTCGGCGAACAGCTTGCGCGCCTTGGGGCCGTAGCCTGCCGTCCGCTGTACGCCCATGCCGTTTTCAGCGAGGCCCACGGTAAAGTCCCGCAGGGATAGCAGTTCGTTGATGCTGTCCTGGGTGAAGGCCCGCCCCCGGTCGTCAATCACCGAAACGCCCTTGCCCAGAAGCCGCTTTGCCAGCGCCAGGTCCCGGCTGACGGCAAGGTCGCCCGGCTCGGCAAGCTCCACGAGGCGGTCGTCGGCGGCGTTTTCCCCCGCCGGGCATACCTCCATGCTGGCACTTTCCCCGCCTATCCCCGGTATGGGTCTGTTCGCGGCGAATACCGCCTGAATTCCCCGGCGGCGGGCGGCACGGAGGGACAATTCCCGCGCATCCTTCGGGCAGGAGTCGGCATCAACGAGGAGCTTCATGGCGTGCCGGGACAAGACGCGGCGTAGAGGGTGAAATTTCCCCTCAGTGTGAGGCCGTCGCCGGAAGGGACAAACGCCGATTCCCCCTGCCGCAGAGCCATGTGCACGCCGTCGCCGGAAAAAACCGCCTCCCCCTCGGTGACTATGCAGATTGAGGCGCCTTGAACAGCAAAATCCGCCACGCCGCCCTGGCCGCGAATCACCGACAGGGAAAATTCTTCGCAGGGTGCCGGATAGGTAAAGCAGGAAAGGGCCGTGTCCGGCCTGATAACCTGCGGCTTTGAGGGGCTAAAATCCAGCGCCTTGATCAGTTCGGGAACATCGACGTGCTTGCCGGTAAGCCCCCCGCGCAGCACGTTGTCGGAGTTGGCCATCAGCTCGATGCCAAAGCCGCGGAAGTAGGAATGAAGTGTCCCGGTTTTCAGGAAGATCGCCTCGCCCGGCTCAAGGCGAAAGACGTTGAGGTACAGGGGCGAGATCGCCGCCGGATCGCCGGGGTGCAGGCGGGCAAAATGCCGCATAAATTCCCACTCAATGGGGAATGGGGAATGGGGAATGGGGAGTGGGGGTTCCCGAATCGAAAGGATATATTCGGTAAGCGCCTCCCGCGCCGCCGGGGAAAGACCAAACAGCGCGGCCATAAAATTCCGCAACACCGAAGCCGCCTCGCTCGCCATAAGTGCCTGTTCCAGCGGGGCAAGGCTTTCCCGCAGGGAGGCTGGGGCAAGCTCCAAAAATTCGGCAAGGAGCCGCCTTGTTTCTGCGGGACTGCGAAAGCCGCACATGCCGGCAAAGGGCGTAAGCGCCACGATCAGTTCCGGCTTGTGGTTTGCATCCTTGTAGCTGCGGTTCGGCGCGTCCAGCGGCAGCCCTGCGCTGTTTTCCCTCTCGTAGCCCTCGCGCGCCTGGGCCAGGTTAGGGTGGGCCTGGATGGAAAGCGGCTTTTCGGCGGCGAGGAGCTTGAACAGGAAGGGAAGGGTGCCGTACTTCTGCGCGGTCTTCTCGCCAAGATAACGCCGGGTGTCTGCGGCGATAAACTCCCCAAGGCTGGCCTCGGCGGCAGTTTCGGGAAGGCTGATCATTGAGGGCGAGGCTGGATGGCAGCCCATCCAGAGTTCAGCCCAGGGGCGTCCGTCGCCGGGCACGCCCAGCAACCGGGGGATACAATCGGGGGAACCCCACTCGTAATGCCTGATTTTGTTGCGAAGTTTGTACAGTTCTGCCATCAATCAAACGGATTTACTTTTTCCATCGCCTGATCGATGCAGGCTATGAGGTTTTGCGTGATACGGCTGAGTTCGCGCTCCTCCCCATCCCTCTGCACCCCGGCGTTGGCCTGGTCCTCTTCGACTTGCAGTTTTATTTTGTTGATCTCGTCGCAGAGCAGAAACCCGGTGAGGATCGCCACTTTGAGCGGGTCTTTCATTCCCGAGATGCCCTGGGTGTTTACGACGGCGGCCCGGTACTGCGCCAGCACCTCGTCCAGGTACTCGGGGGCCTCGCTCGCCGTTATGGAAAAGCTGGCGCCAAGGACATCGATGAGAAGATCGTGGGGGCCGCCTTTCGGCCCTGGCTGGTATTGGGGAGGAGAATCTTCGGTCACAGTTTCCGGCAGCGGCTCATTCACGACCGTTTTCCTCGCTTAGAAAATGTCCAGCTCTCCGTCTTTTTCCGCCGGGCTGTCGTCTGCTGCCGCCGGATTGTCCGCCGGATTATCCGCCGTGTCTTCCAGGGGATCGGGAATGTCGGTAGCGGGTTCTTCGGTAGAGGGTATCTCAAAGCATATCTTCCCGTCGCCCGCCGTGTCCGCCGCCCTTTTCTGCGACCTGGCCTCTCTTGCCGAGGCCTTTGCGCCGGCAGCGCCGGTGCCAGCGGATTTGTCTCGCAGGCTCTTTTCTACCGTTTCCTCGAACTGGTTCAGCCTGTTTAGCGCGGCAAGAATCGAATCCTCGATCCTTGCCTGATCTTCCCTGAAACGCATGGCAAGACCCTCAAGCTCGTCAATCCGCCTCTGATAGGTTTCCAGCCCTGCTTGCAGTTCCGCTTCTTTTCTTTGCAGATCGGCATTTTCTTTGGAAAGCTGATCGATATAATCGATTGCCTTGGCGACCTTTGCTTCCAGCAGTTTGACTTGCTCAAGGTTTATCATGCTATGCCCCCAGCGCGGTTTTTGCTTTGGCGACGACGGCCTTGAAAGCCTGGCTGTCTTCCACGGCGAGATGGGCAAGGGCCTTTCGGTTGATGACGACCCCCGCCTTGTCCAGCCCGGCGATAAGCCGGGAATAGGAAAGCCCTTCCTCGCGGCAGGCGGCGTTGATCCTGATGATCCACAGCTTGCGGAATTCGCCTTTCCGGTCGCGCCGGTCGCGGTAGGCGTAGGACAGCGCCTTGGTTACTGCGTCTTTTGCCGTCTTGTAGTTCGAGCGCCTGCGCCCCCAGAACCCCTTTGCCCGCTTGAGTATCTTTTTGCGGTGTTCCTTTCGTTTGGAACCGTCTACTGCTCTTGACATCTTTTTAACCTCTACTCTGATTAAACATGATTGCCAGACTGCCGCTAACCATAGGGCAGCATCTGCTTCCTGATCGCCGGGACATTGTCATCGGACAGAATCCCCGCATGGCGTAGGTTTCGTTTCCGCTTTGCCGACTTCTTGGTCAGAATGTGGCGAAGGTTCTGCTTTTTGTACTTTACCTTGCCAGTGCCGGTAAAGCTGAAGCGCTTTGCCGCGCTTTTTTTGGTCTTCATCTTGATCTTGGGCATACCGTTAACCTCAACATAGCTATTTTTTGGACTTGGGGCTGAGTACCATGGACATGAACCTGCCTTCCATCGCAGGGGGCTTGTCCATCACGTATTCTCCCTCTATTCGCGCAAGAACGTCTTTCAGGACATCGTGTCCCAGCTCGGTGTGGGCAAGCTCGCGGCCCCTGAAACGGATCGTCACCTTGACCTTGTTGCCCTCGGCAAGAAATTCCTTGACGTGCTTCGACTTGAAATCAAGATCGTGGTCATCGATCTTCGGTTGCATCCTGATTTCCTTGAGCTTAAGGAGCTTCTGCTTCTTTTTTGAATCCCGAACTTTTTTCTCGTTCTCGAATTTGAACTTGCCGTAATCCAGGATTTTTACCACCGGCGGGACTGCCTGGGGCGCAACCTCCACCAGATCCAGGCCCGCTTCCTGAGCGATTTCAAGCGCTTCCGTGGTCGTCATGATCCCCTGGCGTTTGTCTCCGTCCTGGATGAGACGGACTTCCCGCACCCGAATCTGCTCATTAATCCGTAAATCCTTATCCGACAACTGACCTCCTCATGAAACTATGCCTCGCCTCACGGGGAGAGGCCGGCATACGGGGTATTTTACCAAATTTCTGCGGTTTGTGTCTAGGGCGCCGCTGGCTTTGCGCTATCGTTTTGGCGCAGGCAACGTAACAGGAGGCACGCTTTTTGGCTAACGTTTTATCTTGCCAGCGCCTCTGCGCGTAACTCTTCTTCGAACTCACGTTACCTACGTTTCGGCTTTCTCCTGGCCCGTTTTTTTCGCATGAACCGATTTCCGCGAGCCCAGTAATATCGAAACGGGTTCCATTATGGGGATGTTTTCGCACACGATTTTTATGCTGACCGTCATGGGAACCGCCAAAACCATGCCGGCAAATCCCCACAGATAGCCCCAGATTGCCAGCGAAACAAGAATCATCAGCGGCGATATTCCCACATGATCGCCGATAATTTTTGGGTCCAATATGTTTCCAAGGATTATATTCACTCCCAAAACAATGGCGACCACAATGATTACCGGGGTCGGGTCGGGCCAGAACTGAACAAGCGCGAACAGGGATATGACGACACCGGCGACAATGCTGCCCAGGGTGGGGATGAAATTCAGGAAAAACTGCATAACGCCCCAGACAACGGCAAATTCAAGCCCGACAAGGGAAAACGCGACGACAAAGATAAGGCCGTTGGCCAGGGAAATCAGAAATTTTGCCGCCAAATACCGGCTAACCTGGTTCATCAGGTCGTGGCCCATCCGGTTGATGCGATCGGAACGGTCCTCAAAAGCGGCTTCCAGTTTCTCCCTGAAGTAGCTTGCCTCCAGCAGCAGGAACGCCACGAAGATCACCACGATAAGGGCGTTCGAGACGAATTTCAAAAAGATGCTGGAGAACGAAAAGGTAAAACTGTACACCCAGTTGCGTATCCCCAACTGTCCCCAGAGGTTCTCCCAGAAGCTCAGGCTCTCGTCGTAGGGAAGCTGGAACATGCGGGCCGCCCAGATATACACCTCGGTAAAACGGTTTTCGTATTTCGGGTACTGGGCGACTATCATCCTTCCCGACGTGAACAGCACCATCCCGAAAACCCACAGGAAAGCAGCCATGATGACGATTATCAGCAGGACGGAGAGGAAGCGCGGGCAGCGGACCTTGTCCAGCCCCTTTACCAGCGGGTACATCACAAAGGCGAGCAGCACGGCAATGGTAAAGGGCAGGATCACCGACGAGGCGATTTTCAGCACCGCCCCGGCGAAAAAGCAGCAGATGAAGACCATCATAAAAAAATTGGCACGGCCTGAGTTAAAGCCCTGGGGTATGGTTTTCACGTCAGGGACATTATCCTACAAATAGCCGGTTTGGGCAATCTCGAAACCGGCTGTTCCGGGCCGCCGGGGGCGTTTTCCCAGCCCTGGACACCGACCTGCATGAGATTTTTCCCCACACCCCATGCTATAATTCCCGCGATGCAAATAATCGAATGGCCGGAATTTCTTGCGGCAGCCCTGCCCCTGGAAGGGAAGCCCTCCGCCATAACCGTCGGCGTCTTTGACGGAGTGCATCGGGGGCACGCGGCCTTAATCGAGCGCGTCGTTTCACAAAAAGAATACGCCGCCGCGCCGCGCGCCATGCCGGTGGTGATTACCTTTATCCAAAGCCACCACAAAAAAGCCCGCAGCGACAGGAAATATCCGGGGGACATTGTAAGTTTCCGGCAAAAGATGGCTATCTTTGAGAGCCTTGGCGTATCCGTCACCATAGTAGTCGAGTTTTCGGAATCGTTCAGGCGGATGGGCGGGCTGGAGTTTTTGCGGATTCTGCAAGAGCGCGCCAGCATGGGATTCATGGCGGTGGGGGGCGATTTCCGCTGCGGCTACCAGTTGGACACCGATGCTTCCGCGATACCGGCATTCAACGCCCGGCGGAATATCCCAACCTGCATCGTGCAGCCCCTGAAGGAAGGCGGCGAGCCGATTAGCTCAAGCCAGATCCGCGCCGGCATCTGCCGGGGCAAACTGGGCGAGGCGGCGGCGATGCTTGGCCGCCCTTTCACGATTGATCTCGCCGGGGCCTCCGTTTCTTCCGTTGGCAGCGGCGTTGCATACGACATCGCCGGCCAGGGGCGGATCCTGCCGCCGCCGGGAAAATACCCGGTTGTGCTTATCGGCAAAAACGGCGATCGGAGCGACGGGATGGCGGCTGAAATTCAGGTTGCAGGGGGAAGCATAGTGATAAGCGGGGATGCAATCGACGGCGGCGCTGGCTGGGAGTACGTTGAGGTTTTGGCTTAAGCGCCCAGGAATCCCTGTCTGGCGTACAGTGCCTCCCGCTGGCGTTTGCTATGAGCCATCTATTGAATCGAATGCCGAAAATACCTATGCTTGGCTGAGGTTTATCTTTATTTGACTTGAGGAATTTGCATGAAGGGAAAGCTGCCGGTAAAAGTCCCCGATATTGTGGTGATCCTCCTGTCCCTTGGGTTAACGTTATTTTCGGGATTTGCCGCATACGTCAAACCCCAAAGTTATATGCAGGTGACGATCCGGGGATCAAGCCAGGCATGGGTTTTCCCGCTGGACGCAAGCGAAACGGTAAGCGTTAGGGGGCCGCTGGGGAACACGGTGGTGAGGGTGCACGGAAGCGAGGCCTGGGTGGAATCGTCCCTGTGCAAAAACCAGACCTGCGTGGCAATGGGCCATGTCCGCATGGCGGGGGGCTGGGCGGCGTGCCTTCCCAACAATGTTTTTTTCATAATTGAAGGAAGCGATGGGCCGGAAGATGCTCCCGACAGTGTCACATGGTAGCGCAGCCGGCAAGGGAAGCCTGAAAGACCCCGAAGTGCGAAAAACGCTTGCCCTCCTGGGGGCGTTCTGCCTCTTCCTGTCAACCATCGAGTACATGATCCCCAAGCCCCTGCCCTTTATGCGTACCGGCATCGCCAACCTGCCGCTGATGCTGGCGCTGGATATTTTTCCGTTTGGCGCTTTTCTGGCTCTGGTGGGGATCAAGGTGCTGGGGCAGGCGCTGGTCACCGGCACGCTGTTCTCGTACGTGTTCCTTTTTTCGCTGGCAGGCACAAGCCTGTCGGCCCTGTCCATGTACGCGCTCCGCCGCCTGCTGGGACCGAGGATCACGTTTGTCGGGGTGGGCACCGCAGGGGCGATGATGTCCAATGTCAGCCAGATGGCGCTGGCGTGGTTTTTTATTTTCGGGAACAACGTGCGCTATATCGCCCCTCCTTTTCTGGGGGCCGGGCTGGTTACCGGCATCGTGCTGGGGATCTTCTGCGAGGTGTTTGTCCGCCAATCGCAATGGTATGCGGCGCGCAGGGTGCGGTGAGTTTGCATGAAACGGTTTGAGCAATTCCGTGGGAGGCGGCAGAAAGCGTATGAAGGACTGTTCGGCGCACAGGCGCTGTGCATCGCCGGCCTTGCCATCATGCCGGCAATGCTGTTTAACCCGTCCACCCTGTTGAGGGTCCTCCAGTTTCTTTTCTTCTGGTTCCTCGCCTGGCTTTCGGGGAAAAAAAACAACCCCCTGTTCACCATGCTGGTTATTATTGGCATCGTCGCCTTTAACCTGATCATTCCTTTTGGGCGTGTCCTGTTTTCCATAGGGGCGTTCAAGATCACCGCCGGGGCCCTGGCTACCGGCATCCACCGGGCGGTAACTTTGGAGGGACTCATCATGCTGTCCCGTGTGACCATCCGGCGGGATCTTAAAATCCCCGGCCCCTTTGGCGAGTTGGTGGGCGAATCGTTTCGCATCTTTTCGCTTATCATGAACCAGAAACAGCGCGTCACCAGGAAAAACCTCATCGGCGACATTGACCAGATGATGATAGAACTCAGCGGCGACGGCGGGGAAGCCCCCCAAAGCGAAGCTGTCCCGGCATTGCGGACAAGGCCCGCCGGCTTTGCGATTCTTGCCGTCGCTGCGATACTGTCCTGGCTTCCCTTTGTTGCGGGCATTGTTTTCTAATCCATCTTGCATATATCCCGCCTTTGTACCATTGTAATACCAGTATGCTTATCGATATTCGCAGTGATACCGTAACCCAGCCAACGGCGGCGATGCGCAAGGCAATGGCACAGGCCGAGGTGGGCGACGACGTTTACGGCGACGACCCCAGCGTGAACAAATTGGAAGAACTGGGCGCGGAAATGCTCGGCAAGGAAGCGGCCCTGTTTGTGCCGTCGGGAACTTTTGGCAACCAGCTTGCCCTGTTCACCTGGTGCAAAAGGGGAACCGAGGTGATCCTCGGCGATAACTGCCACATCGTTGTCCACGAGGCGGGCGCGCCCTCGGTGATAGCCGGGGTGCAGACCCGCTGCGTCCCGGATACCGGCGGCGTTCTCAGGCCGGATGATGTCCTTAAACGGCTGCGAAAGCAGGACCTCCACGCACCGGCAACCTCGCTTGTCTGCATGGAAAATGCCCATTCGTCGGGGAAGGTCGCCTCCCTGCACGACATGGGCGAGGTGCGGGCCATTGCCGACGAATGGGAACTGCCGGTTCACCTGGACGGGGCGCGGATCTTCAACGCCGCCGCCGCGCTGGGCTGCGACGCAAAGGAAATCGCCGCCAATGCCGACTCGGTGATGTTCTGCCTGTCTAAAGGGCTGTGCGCCCCGGTGGGCTCCCTGCTGGCGGGGCCAAAGGATTTTATCGCCGCGGCCCGGCTCAAGCGCAAGGTGATGGGCGGCGGCATGAGGCAGGCGGGGATTCTGGCAGCCGCCGGAATTGTCGCCCTTACCGAGCACGTCAAACTACTGGAGAAGGATCACCGCCGGGCGAAACAGCTCGCGCAGGGCCTCGCCCGCATTAACGGTATCAGTGTTAATGCTAACACTGTTGATATTAACATGGTGTTCTTTAGCCATCCCCAGGCGGAATCCCCCGAATTTGTTGAAAAAATCGTTAGTCATTTTGCCGGACGGGGCATCGTTATAAACCCGCCAGAACAGGGGGTGTTCCGCTTTGTTACCCACTACTGGATCGGCGATGGGGAAATTGAGGCGATTCTGGCGGCTGCAAAAGAGTTATGCGCCATACTGCCTAAACGTAATTTAACATACATGAATTAAAAATAAATTAAGGAAGAAAGTTATAATGCTATGCGCCTACGGCGCAGAATGGAAAAATTATTGTGTAAATAGTCAAAAAAAGGCATTATTCCTGCTTTCCGTTGCCTTTATTCTTTTCGGGCTTCTTGAGGAAGCCCACCAGCGCGATATGCGCTCCTTAATGCCGCCGAAAGGCTACTTTACCCCTAAATTCTCCCTTGATTAAGGTTCTCATTGGCTGTTATACTTTAATCAAGGAGAAAAGTATGCCACAAACCCAAACCATGACCCTTGATGAAAAACTTGCCATATCGTGCAAAGCTGCGGAATTAAGAAAAGCCGGAGACAGAGAAGGTGCCAGCCGCCTTTTAAGGACAGCCCCTTTGCCCCCGTATTTGGCAAAGGTAATGAAAGAGAAAGTAGGTGCTGATTTTCTCATAGACGCCGGATATAATTTATCGGAAGCGGAGGCGGAATTTGGCAAAGACTGGCTTACTACGTAATATTACTGACGCAGCGTTAGACATTGATCTTGGACGTAAGGGTTTTGCCACCAGAGGAAAAGAACAGGGAAGGTGATCTGAAAAGTATGATGGATTAGGATAACAGTGAGAGCAAAAAGAAATACTATGAAAGAATGGTAATCAGCATAGAACTCAATTGCCCTCACTGCAATAGCCCTGACATAG
>JAISSG010000113.1 GCA_031273185.1 Treponema sp.
CACCTTTACCGTATCCCCCACCTTGAAGTTGTCGGGGTTTGCTTTCATCTGCGCGGCGTCAATGGCCTTAATCTCGTTCATGTTCTATCTCCAATGATATTGTTTATTTCCTCGTCAAAGAGTCCCAGTTCCCTGCCCCGCCGGATAAGGTCGGGCCGGTTGCGCAGGGTCTTCTCGACCCGCTGTTCCAGCCGCCAGCGGCGGATATTCTCGTGGTGCCCCGAAAGCAGCACATCGGGAACTTTCATCGTATCAAAAATCTCAGGTCGTGTATACTGGGGGTACTCCAAAAGCCCGCCGGAAAAACTCTCCTCGTCCAGCGATTCGGGAGTTATTACCCGATCAACCAGCCGATACGTCGCATCGATAACCGCCAGGGCCGCAACCTCGCCGGACGACAGCACATAGTCCCCAACGGAGACCTCGTCATCAATATACAAATCTATCACCCGCTGATCAATACCTTCGTAGCGCCCGCAGAGCAGAATTAGCTCCCGCTCCTTGGCCAGTTCCCTCGCCAGCGTCTGGTCAAAGGGTTTGCCCGAGGGTGAAAGGTAGATGATACGGGGGGGAGTGGGGACTGGGGACTGGGGACTGGGGATCGGGGGTTGGGGACTGGGGACTGGGGACTGGGGGTTGGGGACTGGGGATCGGGGACTGGGGATCGGGGTCTCGGAATCCCTAGTCCCTAGTCCCTGTTCCCTAGTCCCTAATTCTTGTTCCCTAGTCCCTAATTCTGTCCCCATTTTAACCGATTCCAGGGCGCGGGACAGGGGGTCGGCGAGCATCAGCATTCCGGGGCCGCCGCCGTAGGGGGCGTCGTCGCAGGTTTTGTGCTTGTCGAGGGCAAAGTCGCGGATATTGACCGCCCGATAGCCGATGATGCCCCGCTGGATCGCCTTCGCCATGATTGATGTGGAAAAATATGCGTCGGTGATTTCGGGAAATAGCGTTAAAACGGTGTAGATCATTCCAGTAGCCAGAGAATTTGCAACAGTACCCGCCCCTTGTCCATGTCAACGGCGGCAATAAATTCCTCCCTGAACGGGACGAGTTTAAGTTCGCCGCTGTTCAGCCGGATTTCGACAAGGTCGCCGCCACCACCCTCGATTATGGCGGTGATGTGCCCCAACGCTTCCCCATTGCCATCGGGGGCAAGCACTGGCAAGCCTTTGAGGTCTTCGACGTAAAACTCGCCGGGCTGAAGGGGGGCGGCCTCTTCCCGGCTTACCAGCAACTCCGCGCCGTTCAGGGCCTTCGCCGCCTCGGGGCTGTGGAAACCGGCAAAGCGCATCAGCACGACCGGCCCTGCGACGCTGCTTTCCTCGATGGCAAGGGTCCGTTCCTTCCCGTCCTGGCGCAGGGTAACCGATGCGAGCCTGAGCAAATGGTCAATTTCGCCGGACAGCGACTTAACCTTGACAAAGCCGTCCAGCCCGAAGGGCGCGCCGACTATCCCCGCGACAAAGCGTTTGGTCACGATAACCTCAGCTTAGTGCGGCGGCGCGGCTTTTTTTTCAGTCAAGTATTTCCAGTACCGTGTGCCTGCCCGTCTTGGCGGTGGCCGCCATAAGAACCGTGCGCATGGCCTTGGCGATGCGGCCCTGCTTGCCGATGACCTTGCCGATGTCGTCCTCGGCCACCCTCAGCTCCAGTATCGTGGACTTCTCGCCCTCCACCACGCTGACCGAGACCTGAGACGGATCATCAACCAGAGATTTCGCAATATATTCAACCAGATCTTTTTCCATGAAAACACCCTTTCCTCGTATGCCGAGCTATTTTATATGAAGACCCTTTTTATTGAAGATCCTGCGTACCGTGTCGCTGGCCGTCGCGCTTTTGTCAAGCCAGGCTTTGGCCTTGTCCATGTCGAACACAATCTGCTTGCCCTCCACCTCGATGGGGTGGTAATACCCCAACTCGTCAATAGTCTTCCCGTCCCTTGGGCTGCGCTGGTCCATTACCACGATGCGGTAATAGGGCCGCTTCTTTGACCCGAATTTTTTGAGCCGTATTCTTGCGCTCATCGCTCCTCCTGTGTATACAAACTTCCGAATTCCGAAAGGTTATTTCACTGTGCTATGTCAGGATACCTAAAATCGAGGTGTTCGTCAATTGAGGTCTTTTTGGAAAAATCCTGCCACGGATAAAGCATTCTGCAATGTAGCGCCATATAACAGGCATGAAGCATTTTTTCTTCGCTGCCGCTCTGGCTGTGCCGATTGTTCTTCTTTCGGCGCAGAATGCCGCGCCAAAACAGCCCTTGTTTACTTGGGATCTTTTGCTGACGGGCTCATGGGAGGAAAGCAAAACCCTGCATAACCGGGGTGACGCGCATATTGGCTTTACCAAGCCGGCCCTGATCCTGCGGGCGCAGGCGCTTGACAGGCGGCCCCTGAATTTCGAGCTTGAACAGCCCTGGGGGGACAGCGCAAACAAGGCGGCGACTGCCTCGTTCGGGCTGTACCACAAACCAACGGGTTCCCGCCTGCTGTACGGCATCCTTGACGAGTGGGGGCTTCCGGCGAGGATTCGCAGCCCGTGGATACGCTCCGCCCCATACGCCGAAAACCGCAAGCCGATAATGGCTGACCTGAGAACCACGGTTGCGACGACCAAAGTGCCGGAAGCGTACCTGTACCTGTCCAGCCCCCGCATCGAGCTTTTTCGGAATGGCCCGGCGCCCAAAATGGCGCTGCCGGTGTCGCTGAGGGGCTTTGCCTCGGCCCAGTTCCCCGTCGAGTGGGACCTTGCCCCGTCATTCTCAGCCGGGCTGGACGCTAGCCTGGGCGAAAAATACGCCCTGATGCTGGAGGGCTTTTACACCAGCGCAGAGCTTCCCGCCCGGCAAAGCAGTTCGTGGTTCAGCGATCCCCCTCCCCTGCCCGCCAGGGATTTCCGCCTCGGCGCCGCTTCGCTGATGTTCGCCATGCCGTATGTGTCGCTGTCGTCCGACTGGGCCTGGTCAGAGACTTTCGCCTACGGCAGCGGCGTGTACGGCAACCTGGGGATTCGCCTTGACCTGCCGCGCTCATGGGCCGAGGCGGGCACGGCAAAGCCCGGCCCCTGGTCGGTGTCGCTTGCCGCAGACGGCATGACGGATCGCTACGTCGGCAGGGACGGGGCCAGCCCCGCAGGGGGGCTCAGAACAGCGGGAAAAGTTGAGTGGAAGGGGCCGCGCAGCAGCCTGTTCCGGGCCAACACCCTCCTGCGAAGCCCCGGCCTTGAGGAGCCTTTTGACAGAAGCTCCACCGGCCTGTACTATCGTTTCCCCGCCCTGTCCGCCCGTGCTGGAATCGGCAAGGCGTTCCCCCTGCGCCTCAGCCGAGCGTCGCTCAGCGCCGACAGGAACGCCTCCGACCTGGGCAAGATCTCCGACGGCATCGACGCAGCGCTCGGCCTTTCGCTCGGCCTGCCCCCGATGCAGTTCCCCGCAGTATTCCTGCCGAGAACGGCTGCAAAAAACCCCAAGCCCAAAAGCTACCCGCTGGGAATAAACCTGTCAACGTCGGTTGACTTTCTGGGTTCGGGCGAAGAGGTGCCGTCGCCGTATCCTTTTTTCCCGCCAAGCCAGGAATTCGATTCGGCAAAGGCAAGCTGCGAGTTTATCTGGTCGCCGGGGATATTCCAGTTCAGGAACAGGTGGGGCTACACGGCATACGCAAAGAAGGACGACCAGTGGGATGCCTCGTTCAGTGCCGCCGTCCGATTCAGCCACGGGCGTTTCGGCGTAAAAATAGCGTTCCCCGTCTTCCCGGACAAATGGAACTGCACCCTGTCGTGGCGTTTTGAAAAATAAGTTCTACAAGTACCCGCGCAAGGGCACATCTCCAAATATTTAGCATGGAACGATAAGATTAACTTGCGGTTTCTTGTGAAATTGGCCGTTTCAATATAAAAAAATGATTTTTGTATGTTTATGCTACGGCAATTTTAAGGGCAGAGCATAAATATACAATTTACGTTACTTGGCGTGATCTTTTTTCCATTTAATAGCCTCATCAATGGTAAATTGAAGCCATATTTCTTCTTTTATTATTTTCCGTTCATTGGTATCATAAGTAACTTCCCACATATATACATCTAATCCTTCTTTGGCAGCTCCTTCATATACTGCTTGTTCAAAATTATATTCATTAGCCATTATCGGATTATCGGTAAACCATTTTCCAGAACCTTCACTGTCATATTCATCATAGGCAAGCAATTCTTTTTCATTTCTGCCCAATAAATAAACTAACTTTGTTCTTTTCATTACATTGCTCCCTGATTCGGAGTATAACAGCCAATAAGAACCTTAATCAAGAAGCGAGCAAATTCCTTACTTTTCTCTTTGCTCTTTGCTCTCTGCTCTTTGCTCTTTGTCTGGGCATTTTTCAGGGAAAAATAGCCTTTTTCTGCTTTTCAATATAGCTGTCCTGCGCGGTGGGAAGATTGGCCAACCGTTGCTTGAGCAGGTCTTTTTCTATCTGGTCTATGCCGGGGGAACGGAGTATATTTTGAAGCCGTGTCTTATGCGAGCCACAGGCGATATGGAATGAATCTTTGGGAAAACCGCCCACGCGGTATTTTTGGTGGTGGGGATAGGTTGTGTCTGCGCCTTTATACAAGGTGCTGTCTTCTACCGTTTTAAGTGCAAAAAAAGCGTCGTCAAAACTCTGTATTGCCTGAGTAAGGCTACTGAACGAGTCTTTATCGGATGTACCGCAAAATTGCAGTTCCTGAGTTAGGAAGGTGTATTCAACAAGAATCATTGTTTGCGGGTCGGCGGTGGTTTGCGCTTCTTTGAAAGCGGACAGTGCCTCGGCTATGCCTTTCTCGTAGGAAATGCGCCCTTCTTCTGCTTTTCCTCTGGTGGCAAAACCCTTTCTGCCAAAGTCAATAGCCGCCGCCGCTTTAGTAACACTACTTATGTAGCCAATCGGGTCCAAATTCCGCCTCTACTTCCGACAAGTTCCAGCCGAGATTTAATAAACAATCCAGCCCCACTTTCTCTTTAATTACCTTCGCCAAATAAGGAGGCAATGGAGCTGTCTTCATAACACGATCATACCCTTCCCTGTCTCCAGCGTCCAATAATGCAAAAGCCCTTCTTGATATGTCAAGTTTTTCGTCAAGGGTCATGGTTTCGACTTGTGGCATATATTGCTCCTTGATTGAGAGTATAATAGCCAACGAGAACCTTAATCAAGGAGAAAACGCAAATTTCTTACTTTTCTCTTTTCTCTCTGCTCATTTCTCTTTTTTTATGGTACAATAGCGAAAAGGAGAACGTATGGAAGCCCTGAAAAAGAATACCTCGTGGAAGGGCCGGCGCGGGCCGGTCGTGTTGCTGATTATGGACGGTGTTGGCTACGGAAAGTTCAAGGAAGGCGACGC
>JAISSG010000002.1 GCA_031273185.1 Treponema sp.
TTGGGTTTTTTGGTTTGCACATCATCACGGCGGGGAATTATTCGGGTGATGTGTACAGGGGGGAAGAAGGGGATCGGGGAATGGGGAGTGGGTAGTGGGGGAAGAGTTATAAGCGGCTGTTTTATAGCGATAATCGGTTGAACGGGTTTATTCTTATTGGCGATGTTGAGAAGGCGGGGATTTATACGAGCCTGATTCGGGAGCGCACGCCGCTTGACGGTATTGACTTTGCCCTTGTCTGCGAGAAGCCGGGGCTGATGGCGTTTACCAAAGAGGACAGGAAGGTGAAACTGGGCGGGGGCTGACAATTGGCTATAACCGCTTTAAGAAATATCTCCTATGGTAATACCATAAATAATAATATCATGTCAATATCATATTTTGAAAATTTATGGTATTGTCCTATTCTTGGGATGTGGGAAAGATACGGGACTTACGCAAGGTTCTTTCGGAAAACATAAGAAAAAACCGCACTTCGCTGCACATCAGTCAGGCAAAATTGGCTGAATATGCGGACATTTCCGTGCCCCACATGCTGGATATTGAGTATTGCAAAACATGGGTGAGCGAAAAAACCCTCTCAAAAATTGCAAAAGCGCTGAATGTGGAGGCTTATGAACTCCTGATCCCGGAAAACAATGAAAAAAAAGAGAAAACCGGGGGCAAAAACAGGGTTTTGCAACAAACTGCGGAAGTGATTAAGGTAAAAAGAAAGCTTTTACGCAAACAGGTGGATGAAACAATGGATAATCTGGTATTGGAAATCATAAAACTAAGCGGAAAAGACGCGGACAGGCACTAACCCTGGACCGCGCCTATGCCGGTGTGACATTTGAGGCAACTTCAACCAAAATAATCGCTCCTGGAGTGCAAAACAGTGCCGATCACAGTTTATTTTGGTATCTCGCCGAGTATCAGCTTTTCATGGGTTGCTCCTAAGTCAACAGCAGAGAGTTAGAAGAATGAATTTTTTTTACGGGTTATTTCTTCAGTTTTAGGGTGTCAAAAACAATCCCGATGGTTTCTTGGTTTGCATGACGATTGTAATAAGAAAAAGAAGATACATTCCCCCGATCTTGAATAGTTTTTAGCTGTGATTCTCGTCGTTGGGCAATTCCTTTTTCAATAAGAGAGTTGTACAGCTTTGAAAAAGCCTGATAATCCTTATAAAACGAGGATGTTTCAACCTTCTGGGAATTTTGCAATATCCGATTAACAGAATCCGTTACATCACTCATATAAAACTCCTTGTATGAACAAATATAGGAAGGCCGTTTTTGGTTGCAAAATCTGTCACCAGCCTATGATATGCCCTCAATGGTTTTGCCAGATCGGGTTCCTTCCCAAAATCATTGATTATTAATCCCAGGTTTTCCAAAACATTAATATTTAGCGGTCTTGAATGGGATTTCCATGTACGGTTGTTGCTTAATGTATCGGCTATTTCTTCAGCACGTTTTTCTTTTTCTTTCTGGGTTACTACAGCGCCGTTTTTATGCTGTGTCCATGTTTTGAATTTGTATTCCACCAGCCATTTTTTCAACAAATCAATGGTCAGTTCTTTCGCTTGCTCGTATGCCCGAAGTTCTGCCAGATCAAAATCTTTGAGAATGATAAATTCAGCTTGCGTGAGGGTATTATTCTGAGCCTTCTGGATAAGCTCGTTTATTTTATCCAAGTACCCCAAGGCTGGAACCCATTTTCCTTCTTTATTTTGCACCTGAGGGTCTATTGGGCCAAGAACACTGGAATAATCCATGTAGATGCTATTTCCGCTCATACAAAATATTGTGCCAGCGCTAAGAGCTTTGTCAGGGACAATGAAATTAACCTCGGAGTAATGATTTCGGATAATATATACATAGCGTTCTACGGCGGTAGCACTTCCTCCGTCGGTGGTAAGTATAATGAAAAGCCTGTCGTGTTTTTTGTTTTGGTTAAGCTGTTCAACAACCTGGAGAAAATTTCCCTCCATGCCATCAAAAATAGGGCCGCAATAGGTTAAAACATCGGCATTGAGATACGTTTCCAGCCCCATTAACTCATTATTGAGCAAGGACTTGATAGTATCGTCTATAGGGTATTCCATATATTCCCTTGTTGTTTTACCATTTTCGGCCACATCTATATACCTCAATAATACTACATTTTTTGGAGGAAAACGAGGGAGTTTGTTAAAAACGGGTTGCCTCTCACACCCTATAATACTATTAGATTATATTATATTCGCTATTGGTATGATTTACAGGTAAAAAACCACTGTCTTGGGCTTTGGATCGGAGGTCGATTGCATGGTGCAAACAACAGGGCGCGGTACTTTTTGCTCCCATTTTTCACATTCATGCGTACCATTCCCATTTGCGGTACAAATAGACAACGACCATCGGGGTATCCATGGCCCTAAATGCTGGCAGGTCTGGCATTTTTCCGGCATGAAATTATTTTATCAGGGGTTTTCAGGGCTGTAAATTGCTGTCGAAAGAAATGTACCGTAGTTTCCGCCGTGTTGCCACCCCGCCAAAACTGGATTACCATAACGGTATGGGCAAAAAACCCGCCGCTGTTCGCTCCCTGCTCCTCCTTGCGCTGCTTGCCCTTTCCTGTGCGGGCTGCGCCAAAGCCGCAAAGGACACCGCCACCGATGTCGCCACCACAGGTGGCGCAGACGCAGTGTCCGCAGCCACGGCAGCGAAGGGGCCCTCGCCACGCGAGCTGCTTGAAGGTTTCATGCCGGGGGCGATGGCGGACGGCGTGGTGAAAATCGCCATGCTGGTCAATCAGGGCGAGGGGGACAGTTCCCGCCAGTTTATAGAAGGCGGCGTAACCGAGGGCAGGGCAATGGGTTTTACCGTGGACTCCTTTGTTACCGGAAGGGACGAAAATCGCTGCCGGGACTTTGCCGCCGGTATCGCCAACGCCGATTATGACGGGGTTGTCTTCGCCCACGGCGGCGTGGACTTTTCCTACGACATTCTCAAGCCCATCGGCGACCGGGGCGTGCCGATAGTGACGTTCGAGGCGTTGCCCTATCGGGACGGCAGGTCGATCAAGGGGCTTATCACTACGTTTCAGGACGACTACAGCCTTGCCCGCCTAAGCCTTGAGACCCTGCTTTCCTACAGCGAGGGCGGGGAAAGCCGTCCCGCACGGGTTATCCGTGTCGGCTGTGATCTGGGGATTACGTTCCTTGACCGCCGTGCATGGGAGTTCGGGCAGTTCGTGCGTCGGGGCAGAATCGAGGAGGTTGCCTTTGTCCGGCTGGACGGTCTGGAAAACCCCCGCGCTGCGGCATGGGAAGCCCTTGCCGCTATCCTCCCCCGTTTCCCGCCGGGGTCGGCTGATGCCGTGTGGGTTCCGTGGGACGAGTTTGCCATTGGCTGTGCCGAGGCGCTTGCCGCAGCGGAGCGGCGGGACATCAAGCTGATCAGCATAGACGTTTCCAACGAGGACATGCGCCTGATGCAGCGCCATCAGGGGATATGGATGGCAAGCACCGCCGTCGATCCCAAGATCGCGGGTACGGTTACCATGCGCCTGCTCGCTGCCGCCCTTGCCGGCGAAACCCTGAAAGAAACGTTTTCCTTCAGCCCCCAGCTTGTCAAAACGGCTGACCTGAATCAGGCGGTCAACATCGCCAACATATCGATGATGGTGCCGGGCTGGGGGGACGGGAAGGGGCTGTTTGATCATTACCAATGGATGATCGATCTGAAGGCTGCGGAGGGGAATCACCCACGGATACCCCCGCTGGCGGCGAATCCGGCGGCGCCATGAAGATAAAAACCCGCATCCTTATCCAGACCCTCGGCGCTTCGCTTGCGCTGACCCTTGTCCTCGGCGCGGTGTTTTTTCTCGCCGTGGCGGGAATCAGAAGCACGGCAAAGGCAAACTCCGGCGAACTGGGGGACAGCGCGGCGGGCATCGGCGCGCACGCGATGGAAATTGAGCTTACCGAAAAAATCAACCGCATCGCGCAGGACACCGCGCTGTTGCTGGACGAGCGGCTGGGCAGAATCGAAAACCACACCCGCATGACCGCCGACATCACCGGCTCCATTTACAGTACCCGCCAAAGCTGGAGTCCCAAGCCGCTGCCCTTGGTCAGGCCGGGCGAAGTGCCGCCGCCGGAGCCGTACCTGTTCCTCGCCACTGGCGCGAATTATTCCCGCATACGCGCCGAGGTGGAGTTGGCGGCGAACATCAGCGACATGCTCCGGCAGATAACGGTGGTGGACAGGGGCATCGCCACCAGCACCATCGGCGGCGAGGCGGGCTACATCATCGGCATGGACGCGTTCCCTTGGCCATCGGCGGAATTTGATCCCCGTAGTTTCGGCTGGTATCGGGGGGCGGTCGCCGCCGGTGATCTGTACTGGACCGACCTCTACGACGATCACCGTGGCAGGGGGCCGGCAATCTCCTGCGCCGTGCCGTTTTTCGAGCAGTCCGGCGGGGGGCGGACATTGCGGGGCGTTGCCAGAAGCACCGTGCTGCTCTCCACGTTTTCGCAGATGATCGATTCCGCCGGAGTGGGCAGGGGCGGCCAACTGTTCATCCTGAATCGGGACGGGGTAAAAATATACTCGTCGCAGGGCGCGGATGTCGAGGTTAACGAAGAAGGCGTTGTGATGGGGGAAAATTTTCTTGAAAGCCCCAACGCCCGTCTGCGCAGTCTGGGTATGAGCATGACGCTTGGCGCGACCGGCATGACCGAGCTTACGATAGACAAACTTCCCGTCTATGTCGCCTACGCCCCCATCAAGACACTGGGCTGGAGTCTGGGCGCTTCGGTTTCGGTGCAGGAAATTTCCGCTTCGGCGTTCCTCATCGAAAACCAGATATGGAGAATTGCCGACAGCACCATCGCCAGCATCGACCGCTACATACTCCTGTTGGTGGCACTCATCGCCTTGCTGCTGTTGGTGGTACTGGTGGGCGCATCGGTGTTTGCCGTTCGATTCACCGGTGCCATCACCGGTCCCATACTTGCGCTGAACGACGGCGTGCACGAGGTCGCCGGTGGCAATCTGGAACGGGAGGTTGTTGTCAAAACGGGCGACGAGCTTGAGCAGCTTGCCGTGTCGTTTAACATGATGACATCCCAGCTTCGCACGCACATAGAGGAAATTGCCAGAGCCACGGCGGAACGGCAGCGCATCAACACGGAACTTGACATCGCCACCCGAATCCAGATGAGTATGCTGCCCAATGAGTTTCCCCCCTTCCGTGGCAGGAAAAACGAATTCGATCTCTACGCCCAGGTGCATCCCGCCAAGGAGGTTGGCGGCGATTTTTACGATTTCTTTTTTATCGATGACGATCACTTTGTCGTGCTTGCCGCCGACGTTTCCGGCAAGGGAGTACCGGCGGCGCTGTTCATGGCGATCAGCAAGACCGTTATCAAAAACCGCTTGCAAGGCGGGGAAGACCCTGCTCTGGCATTGGAGATTATCAACCACCAGCTCTGCGACAACAATATAATGGATATGTTCGTTACCGTCTGGCTCTGCGTGCTGGAAATTTCCTCGGGCCGCCTTGTCTACGTCAACGCCGGCCACAACCCGCCCCTGCTCAAGCGCGGGGATCGGGACTTTGACTTTCTCGTGTCGCAGCCCGATCTGGTTCTCGCGGGGATGGACGACACCCGCTACCACAGCCGGGAAATGCACATCAAGGCGGGCGACATCCTGTTCCTGTACACCGACGGAGTCACCGAGGCGGGCGATCCGGTGGGCGGGTTTTACGGCAAGGAACGGCTCAAGGCATTTCTCGATGCCAACGCCGGCGGCCCCTTGGACGATCTTGTCCACGGCCTTTTTGCCGACATAACCGCCTTTGGCAACGGCGCGGAGCAGTTCGACGACATCACCATGCTGGCCCTCCGTATTGGCAGGGACACCCCGCCGCGCAGCATTACCCTGAAGGCGGAACTTGCCCAACTGGAAGCGCTCAACGCTTTCATCGGCGGGGAGCTTGACGCTGCGGCTTGCCCCCAGCAGGTGCGCGGCCAGATAGAGCTTGCCGCCGAGGAGGTTTTTGTCAACATCGTTGACTATGCGTACCAGGGCGGCGAGGGGGAGCTGACCGTCGAGTTCAGCGTCCGGCAGTCGCCGGAAGGGACGACCATGACCCTCGCCTTCATCGACCAAGGCCGCCCCTTCAACCCGCTCGATCACGCCGACCCCGACCTGAGCCTGCCCCTGGAGGAGCGGCAACCCGGGGGACTTGGCATATTGATTGTGAAGAAAACAATGGATAAAATGCACTACAGCTTCGAAAACGGGACGAACCGCCTGGCACTGTGCAAGTCCTGGCAGAAGGAGGGACAATGACCATAGACGAACATAGGGTTGCCAAGTCAGTGGTAGCGCTGAACCTGTCTGGCCGTCTTGACACGGCAAACGCGCCCCTGCTTGAGCGGAAGATCAAGCAGTGGGGGGAGGACATCTCGGAGCTTATCCTCGATTTTTCGGAACTTGAGTACATTTCCAGTATGGGCCTGAGGGTCTTGCTGCAGGCCCAGAAAACCATGAAGGAACAGAAGCGGCGGCTGGTCATAAAAAACATGGGCGATTCCGTCCGCGAGGTTTTTGAGATGACCGGCTTCCTCAACCTGATGCTGCAGGAAGAAAAATTTGTCGTAATACGCAAGGACGATCCCGAAGGCATCGTGCTTTCCTTCAACGGGGAGATGAAAATAGAAAATATTCCGGCAGTGTCAAAAGAGCTGTCCGACATAAAGAGCCAGAAATCACGCAACCAAATAACCGAGGAAAACATCGCTTCCCGGGATCTGTCAAAACTCCTGGAGGAGGGGAGCGATAGCAACGAGCCTGTTACGGTGATACTGGACATGGAACACCTCAACTGCCTTTCCCCCGTTGCCTGCAAGCATCTCAAGCAGGCCCTTATAGACACCGCATGGAAAAAAAGGACGCTGAAAATACGAAACGCCTCGCACGATGTGCAGGTTGTCCTGGACAGCGAGGAAATGCAGGAACTGCTGGCAAAATAGCAGCTTCTTTGTTGGTTTCAGAAGCCGTTATATGGGAAGCAATTAACAAATAAAAGGTACCAGGTTCCCTTTTTTTATCTTGGCGTTTTCGCCACGTCGCAGATGCGGCGGGCCATTTTTTGCAGGGACACCTGCTCCATCACGTGGCCGAATTCGTACGCGACGCGGGGCATGCCATAGACGACGGCGCTTGCCTCGTCCTGGCCCAGGGTCATGCCGCCTTCCTTGTAGATCGTGCCAAGCTGCTGGGCGCCGTCGCGTCCCATGCCGGTCATGATCACGCCCAGGGCGTGGTTTTGGTAGGCCATGGCAACCGACGCGAACAGCACGTCGGCGGAGGGCCGGTGGCCCGAAACCAGGGGGGCATCGGAGAGCCGGACCACGGGGTTAAAGGACTTCCGCTCCACTTCGAGGTGCTTGTTGCCTTGGGCGATGAGGATCCTGCCGGGCTGGATGGCATCACCGTCCTCCGCTTCCTTGACATCCAGGGGGCAGATGCGGTCGAGGCTCCGGGCAAATTCGTTGGTAAAGCCGGGGGGCATGTGCTGGACCACCACAATGGGAACCGCCAGGTCTTTGTCAATCTGGGAGAAGACCACCCTCAGCGCGTCGGGGCCGCCGGTGCTTATGCCGATGGCGATAAGCTCGGTCTTGCCCGGCTTGCGAAGCTGGGCCGGCGGCTTGGCCGGCTCGACGGGCGCGTTGCCCAGGTTAAAGTGGGCAACCAGGTCCGCGCTCTGGGTGGCCGGCGCCGGCTTGGGGCCGTACTCCGAGGGGGCAAGTACCTTTTTCCCCATCGACTTGCGGTACGAGCTTCCATAGCCAAGCAGCATCCCGACAAGGGCGTCCTTGACCACATGGATGTCCTCCGATTCGGAGCCGGAAGGCTTCTGTATAAAGTCGCTGGCGCCAAGCGAGAGGGCCTCCATGGTGATTTCCGCCCCCCTGCGGGCGATCGAGGAAAGGATCACCACGGGGACTTTAATGCCCAGGTTTTTTCTCTGTTTCAGGAATTCGATGCCGTTCATTTCCGGCATTTCAAGATCAAGGACGATAACGTCAGGGTTGACCCTGGGGATCTTTTCCAGGGCGAATTTTCCGTTCATCGCCTTTTCGGCCACTGTCAGGCCAGGCGTGTCATCAACCATGTGGCCTATCAGGTTTCGCATCAAAGCCGAGTCGTCAACAATCAATACAGCAACTTCATCAGACACGATTATCTCCGCTTATAAGTATTTTCGGTACAGGGTCGCCCACTCGGTTTTGACAAATTCAAATTTGGTATCCATGCCGAAGAGGGATTCTGAATGACCGATGAACAGGAACGATTTGGATGCCATTGCGTCCCAGAAGCGGTTGATAACCGCGGTCTGGGCAACCTCGTCAAAATAGATGATCACGTTTCTGCAAAACACGATGTCAAAGCCGCGCTGGCCGGAATCGTTTTTGAGGTTGTGGTAGTCGAATTTTATTTTCGACTGGATGTCCGGGCGCACATGGTACCCGCCGTCCACCTTGGCAAAATATTTGGAGAGGTAGGCATCGGGGATGCCGTCTATCTTGTTGTCCTGGTAAAAGCCTTCCTTGGCGATCATCAGGCACTTCAGGCTTATGTCGCTGGCCAGTATCTCGAATTTCCAAGGCGGCGGCAGCTTCTCGCTCAGCAGCATCGCTATGGTGTAGGGTTCCTCCCCGGTCGAGCAGCCCGCGCTCCATATCCTTATCGTGGTGTTGCCGGTGCCTTTTTTGATGGTGTTCATCAGCTCGGGAAGGACGAATTTCTCAAGCGCGTCAAAATGGGGCTGGTTCCTGAAAAACCGGGTCAGGTTGGTGGTTATCGAATCGAGAAAGCCCTTGAGTTCCTCTTTGTCGGTGGAAATCGTGCCAAAATAGGTTCGCACGGAATCGACTTTTTTCTCTCGAAGCCGCTCTTTCAGCCTGCTTTCCAAAATCGACCGATTCGCCGGCGTGAAGGTAATACCGCTCTCGGCGTATATAAAGGCGCGGTACTTCTCAAAATCGGCATCGTTGAGGAATTCACTATCTGCCATGATATTATAGTAGGGCAGTTTGGATTGCCTGTCAAGCGACCAATAGGGCAATTTCGGACTATTTACCCTCCCGCCCGGAATCACTATACTGTGGTGGGTGCAAGGGCCCAGCCTGTGCGCGGGTTGCCTGCAAAACAGACACAAAAGGCGGTAAATTATGGTGATTTTGACCCTAAACTGCGGTTCCTCGTCGGCCAAATACCAGGTGTTCGACTGGGATACAAAGGATATCCTGGCGGTCGGCATTGTGGAAAAAGTGACCTTTCCCGGCTCGTTTATTAGCCACAAGGCAAAAGGCAGGGAGGAGTTTGTCCTTGAGCAGGACTGCCCCACCCACACCGACGCGGTTGACCTTATCATCAAGACCCTGACCAGCAAGGATCAGGGGGTTATCAGCGATATGTCGGTGATAAAGGCGGTGGGCCATCGGGTGGTGCACGGCGGGAACAAGTTCACCAAGTCGGTGGTCGTGGATGAGGCGGCTATGGCGGCCTTTGCCGAGATGCAGGACATGAGCCCTTTGCACAACCCGGCGAACATCATGGGGATCGAGGCGGCCAAGAAGGTGCTGCCCGGTGTGCCGCACTGCGCCATCATGGACACCGCCTGGCACCAGACCATGCCGCCGGAATCGTACCTGTACGCCGTCCCGTCCGAGTGGTACGACAAGTACCAGGCGCGGCGCTACGGCTTCCACGGCACGAGCTTCCTGTACACGGCAAAACGGGCCGCCGTCCTGCTGGGCCAGGACCCTTTCAAGACCAACCTGATAATCTGCCACCTGGGGAACGGCGCTTCGGTGAACGCCGTCAAGGACGGCTGCTCCTTTGACACCAGCATGGGCCTGACCCCGCTGGAGGGCCTCGTGATGGGCACCCGCTCCGGCGACGTTGACCCCGCGCTGCCCTTCTATATAATGCGGAAAACCGGCATGAGTGCCGCCGACGTTGAAAGCGCCCTGAACAAGAAGGCGGGGCTTCTGGGGCTGACCGGCCAGCACACCGACCGCCGCGACATTCAGGCGGCAGCGATAAAGGGCGACCAGCAGGCACTGCTTGCCCAGCGCATCGAGGCGCAGCGGGTAAAGAAGTACATCGGCGCGTATCAGGCGACGCTGGGCAGGGTTGACGCGCTGGTCTTTACCGCCGGCGTGGGCGAGTTTGCCTGGTTCATACGGAACAAGATACTGGACGGGCTGGAAGGTATTGGCGTGGTTTACGACCCCAAAAAGAACGAGATGTCCCACACCCGCAACACCGAGACGATCATCTCCAAACCCGAGTCGAAGATACCCGTTTACATCATCCCCACCGACGAGGAACTTGTGATGACCGAAGATGCCTATGCGCTGATGCAGGGCACCTACGACATTCACACCAAGTTTAAGTATTCCTTCCAGAGCAAGGATTACGTGAACAAGGGCCGCGCCGAGGGCCTCAAGCACGAGCTGGCGAAAACCCCCGAACTGGCGGAAATTATTGCCAAGCCGAAGTAATGGGGAGTGGGGAGTAGGGAATAGGGAGTGGGGGAATGCCTAAGAATAAGACCACCGGGTAGTAGAGAATAGGTATCTTG
>JAISSG010000017.1 GCA_031273185.1 Treponema sp.
TCCAGCATCGCAAAAACGTCTATGTCGCCGAACGCGTTTATGTCCTTGGTCAATTTGTATTCCCACACCTCTGCGGCGGCGGTAAAATCAATGCCCGCCAATTCGCGCAGCCGTTCCACACCCCCGATTTGCGCTATCTCGACTATCAAATCGTACTTTCGTAATTCTTTTGGTGTCATAATATTTCTCCTTAAAATGGCTCTTATTGTAGGCTTTTGCTCCAGGCTTCCTGTTGTTCGTGAAGGTTCGTGTCTGTCCGTGGTTAAATAAGAAAAAACATGGGAAAACGCGGAAAACACGGGGTTTTTTGGTACAAAATGCGATTTCCCTCCGTGAAACCCCGCCCCCCTCGTGGCGAAAACCTTAATGTGCGCCGGTCTTGTTAAAAAACGGCCCAAATTCTTGCCGAATCCGATTTTTAGTGGTATCTTATAGTATATGCCTGCTATCGATGTTGAAACCAGCATTTTCCCGACCGGCCTAACCGAGGCGGAAAACCGCCTTGTCGGCGACGTTGAGGCCTGGCTGAGGGAAGCCGGCTCCAACGACTGCGGCCTGGTCAGGGAGCGGTTCTTCCACCTGTGCTCGTTGGGCGCGGCGGTGTTCGCGTACCCCTCGATACGGCACACCCAGTTCCTCAAGGGGATAATCCGCGACGAGGGGCATCTTGCCGATTCGCTTTTGGGCTTTTCGTCGCCTTCCCAGCTGCTGCACATCCCGACAAAAGTCGTCGCCATGCGGAGTTTCCTGGTGGCGAAATTCCACGCTTTTTCCCTGCTTTCCTACCTGACTCCCGACAAGGACGACCTGCACGCCCGGATACGCGCCGTGATCTTCTCGATCATCAGCACCCTTATGACCGAGGTCGTGTATTTTACCTGCCTGGAGGACCCCGACTTTTCCCATAACACCAAGGCAAGCCTTGCCGAAGACCTTATCTCCCTGTGGGACAGCGGGGTGGATCTGCGGGGCATCCGCCACCTCTCGGCGCTTTCCTCCCTCTGGCTGGCCCGCAAATCGGTCCCCCCGAGCTTTGGAACCATGAACGGCACCGTGGAGCTTCTGAGGATCACCATAGACCTGGAGGAGGACTGGCGGGAGTTCCTGGTGACGGAGGCCGGCAACGACGAGACGAAGTGGGCCCTGGAGGAATTCCTTTTCGGCCTTTCGTGGGAGGAAATTCAGAAGGTGCGCTCCCGGCTTGCCAGTTTTGGCGTCAGCGCCGTCGGCTACGACGAGATACGCTCCTACCTGGATTCAAAGCCCACCTTTACCATAGAGGACGCAAGCGACCCAAGGATGTTCTACGATTTTTTCATCAAGCGCAAGGACTCCTGCAGCCTCCGCAAGAGGGTCTGTGCCCCCGGCCCCCGGCACACGCTGGAGGAAATTTACCTTAAGTACCGAATCATTATGGAGCATAGCTAGTGCGGGAGGGAACCGCGCATCTGCGGTGCGACGGCGCGAAACGCCCCGGCGCTCGTTTGCGGGGGGCGGGGCGGGCGCTGGCCTGCGCCCTGCTGGGTTTGGCCGGGCTGTGCGCGCTGGACGCGCAGACGGGGCGGGGCGAGGACCTTACCGTGAAAATCGCCGTCATGGGCACCGGCGACCAGCTATATTTTTGGTGGGGGCACATCGGCCTGGTGATAGAGGACGCGCACACCGGGCAGAACCGCATGTATGATTACGGCGTGTTCACGATCAACACCGACGATTTTTTTCTCAACTTTGCCCTCGGCAGGCTGTGGTACTCAAGCGGCGCGTCGCCGGTGATGAGCAACCTCGCCGCTTACATTAACACCAACCGCGACGTTGTCCTGTATACCCTGGACCTGCCCCCGGAAAACCGGGAGAACGTGCGCCGGTTTGCCGAGGAAAGCATTCTCCCCCAGAACCGGAATTACCTGTACCACCACTTCAAGGACAACTGCGCCACCCGCATACGGGACATTCTCGACATTGCCACCGAGGGCCAGTTTAAGGAGCGGTTCGGCGACGCGCCGGGACGCTTTACCCTGCGCCAGCACGTCCGCAGGCACACCTGGCACTCGCCCCCCGTTGACTGGATCCTCAATTTCTGGATGGGGCAGGACATCGACACCCCCATAACCGTCTGGGACGAGATGTTCCTCCCCTCGGAGATTGCAATCCGCATAGGCGAATTCGAATATGCCGATCCATATGGCATTTCCCGCCCGCTGGTTTCCGGCACCGAAACGGTCAACCAGTCGGTTGGCCGCCACCCCGTGCTGGACGTTCCCCGCAGGCAGTGGCCGAGGGAGCTTGCCTTCAGCCTGTTCCTTGCCGCTATTCTGGGCCTGCTGCTTTACGCGCAGTCAAAATCCCCGGCGCGGGGGCAGGTGGCGGTCGGCATCTGCCATACCCTGCTCGGCATTGTTTTTGGCGTGGCGGGGCTGCTGTTGTTCTTTATGAGCACCTTCACCGGCCATGACTACACCTACCACAACGCCAACCTGCTGTTCTGCAACCCGCTGTTGCTTGCCGCCGTCCCCCTTGGCATCCGCTACGCGGCATCGCCAACCTACGACAGGCGCCTCCGCGCCGAATTCACCCTCAGGGTGCTTTGGCTGCTGGTTGCCCTGGGCATATTCGCCTCGATGCTGGTAAAACTGCTCCCCCAGTTCTGGCAGCAGAACCTCACCGACCAGATGCTCATGCTGCCCATCGCCCTGCTGCTGGCGCTCGAGCCCGCCGGCCTGCGCAGGATGCTCCGACGGGTCTTCTGGCGCTGGCTGTAGGGAGGGAGGGCTTATGGCATCGTCAGTGGCATGGAAGGACGTAAAGTACGCCGAGACCTTCGAGGCGGAACTGCGGGGGCTTGAGCGCCGCCGTGCCGCCGACCCGCTCTGCACTGTAGCGGACATCGAGGGCATCCTCAGGCACCTGTACATCATGGACGGTGCCGACCAGGGCGGCAGGGGCGGCGTGCAGGATGCGGCGATGGCGGCCACCATAGCCGCCCACGAACACTTTATCTCCCGCTGGAAGGCGGAACTGGCCGGAATTTCGTCATAACTACCTAATTTAAGCCTAACGGACCAGCAATTCAGAATTCAACCATCTGGGACTTGACCAACGACGGTGAGGAAGAATAAAGACCAGTCATCATGGAGGTAGCGGCATATCTCGTAGCGTAAAGCCCAGAAAAAGCATCCCGTCTGATACCGTAAAATCCATGAAAGGGCCGCCGATAGAGTCGCAACGTAGACAGCGGTGCAAGAGTGGCAGTTCGCGCAAGAACTCTGGTGTCACCCCAAACTCGGCCACACCATATTGAGTGTCGCCTCTTAAATAATAGGCAAAACACCCCATATAGCCATTTTTTTGTTCTTGTCTTTTCTCTTTTGAGTAAAATAAACTGCATTTTCACGCCATATATACGGTATGGAGGATATGTCATATTTAAATTTAGCCGCGAACAGACACGAACAAGCTATCAGGGTAAAAGTTTATGATCCCGCATATAAGCGTCATTCTTAACAAGTGTTTTTTGCAATGGTTCCGATATGGATACGCCATGATTTTAAATGTTTTGATTTTTGCGTTAATGTGCTCAATGACAACTCTTTGTCGCGCAAGCTTTCTGTTATATGCTTTTTCCCGTTTGGTCAGCTTATGCTTCTTGCTTTCCTTGTAGGGCACTTCGCTGTTTGCATGAAGTTTCCCAATCCCAAGATACCCTAAATCCGCTTGCATTATGAT
>JAISSG010000117.1 GCA_031273185.1 Treponema sp.
AAATCGTACATGGGGTAGATGCACCAGGCATCGCCGGTGCGGTAGTGGTGCTCGCGGCGTATACGGTACATCACCGGGTCGCGCATGATCAGGTTGGGGTGGGCCATGTCGATGTTGGCCCGCAGGGTTCTTGCCCCGTCGGGGAATTCGCGGCCGCGCATCCGGGCAAAGAGGTCAAGGTTTTCCTCGACAGAGCGGTCGCGGTACGGGCTGTTTCTCCCCGGCGGCGTTTCGGTTATGTTGCTTTTGTCGGCAACGGCGGTGCCACGGTACTCGCTCATCTCCGTGTCGGTCAGATCGTCAACATAGGCCTTTCCCTTCTTGATGATCTTCACCGCCAAATCGTACAGATACTCGTAGTAATCGGAGGCGTAATACTCGCGGTCCTCCCAGTCGTAGCCCATCCACCTGACATCGCGCTTGATCGCCTCGACGTAGGAGATGTCTTCCTTTTCCGGGTTGGTGTCGTCAAAGCGGAGGTTGCACTTTCCGCCAAAACGCTCCGCCATGCTGAAGTCGATGTAAAAGGCCTTGCAGTGGCCGATGTGCAGCCAGCCGTTTGGCTCGGGCGGAAAGCGGGTATGCACGTAGCTGAAGCGGCCCGACGCTAAATCTTCTTTGATAAATTCGCTGATAAAGTCCGAGCCGGCAGGGGCGTCTCCCTCACCGCAGTCCGCGACGCTGTCCTGGGCGGCCATTGGTTCTCCTAAAAGTTTGTCAGGTAGCAAATGCCGATGAGCAGAACCGCCCACAGGAATTCGTCGTTGGGAGCAAGGCTGCCGCCTAGCTCTTTCAGCTTGCCAAGCTGCGAGCCGTACCACCAGAACAGCCCCATCTGCTCGTCAATGCGGAGGGTGTATTCGGTAAAATCGTCCTTGGCGCTTTGCGCGCCAAAAAACAGGTAGGCAAGCTCTTCCAGTATCGCGCCGAATTCCTCGATTGCCTGGGGAAAATTTTCCTGCATGATATATGCCATGAAAGGCGGCACGTCGTTCTGGAGTCGTTCCTTGCGCTCCTCGTCGGTTTTTTCAACCCAGGTTTTTTGAATCAGCAGGTCGAGGTTGTTTTGAAAATGCCCCAGAAATTCCCGCATCTCATCGGTGCTTTTGGCAATGCCTAAAAGCCGCTGGTGCTCAGCGCCTATCCCCAGCGCGCTGGCAAAACCGGCTGCCGCCGCAATATTCGGGCTCCACCCCGCTGGCGCGTCCTGCTTGCCGTCTGGCAGTTTGTCCTGAGGAAAGAGGGCTTCCGCGATACTGCGGTACTCGCCGAGAATAGCCAGGTTTTTGCATAGAACGCCATACATATTTCTAAAATGATAAGAAAACAGAAAATAGTCAAGCCTTTAATTTATCGCCTTGTTTCGCCACCCGACTTCGCCCCTGGCTTTGCCAACTGACAAAGCCAGATATGCCTTCACCGCCAGGCGAGTCGATTCAAAGGCGATCTCGTCATAGTCAATATCCTGGGGCCGTATGAAACGGGCGGCGGCGATCTCGGAGCGCTCAAGGCGCAGGTCCTGCTCGCACAGGCCCGGCGCGCTCAGGCTGAAATACACGTCGCAGGTGTTGTAGGGAATGCCCTTGTACGGGTAGACGTTGGGAAACGAGGCGAACAGGGTGAAGACTTCGGCAAGCGACGCTCCGGGGGGGACGGGCGGCGACCAGCCTATCTCCTCCCGCAGTTCCCGGTACAGCCCGTCGAGGGCGCCTTCTCCCGGGTCCACAAAGCCGCCGGGGAGATCCAGCTTGCCCTTTCCCGGCTCCTTGCCCCGGACCAGGAACAAAATGCGCCCGGCTGGGATGGCAACGCCGCCGGCGTTCTCCGGCACGGCGATAATGCAACCGGTGGCGGCGGCTACGTTGTGGTAGTACACGAAACCGCAGTCAGGGCAGCGGAACGACTTGCCGTCCGCGTAACTGATCTTTTTCGAGGCGCAGGCGGGACAGAATGTAAACATAGTCTGCCTCATTATCGCACAAACGGCGTTTCTTGGTCAGCCCATGCGGGGAAGCCGGAACCTTTGCGGCCATGAGGGGGTGACTGCCCCTTTTTCAAATAGTATATTTTAGGCATGGCGAATTTGCTTGATTACCTGAAATGGAGAGGCGACCTGGATTTTGCCCAGTCTCCGTTTAACCCCGTGGATAATATTATCCTTTCGCAGTTTTCCTATCTTCCCCTGGACGGCATCGTGCCGGGCCCGGATGACGATGGAGAGATAACCATTGGCATCGCGGCGAAAATCTTCGGTCAGAGGCTGAAAAAAAACGTATCCCGCGTCAAGCAGGCAATATTGTTCAAGGACGATCCGGCGCTGCTGCGGGCGATGGGTTCTTCCGCGCGTTTTGGGAACTGCCGGGTTCGCGGTTATGTCAACCTTATTGACGCTGACCGGGGGATCCAGTTTTCCGCCATCTGCGTAAGCACCGGCGATAATTCCAGCTTTGTCGCGTACCGGGGAACGGACCTGACCCTGGTGGGCTGGAAGGAAGACTTCAATATGAGCTTCAGCAAAGCGGTCCCCGCCCAGCTTGAGGCAGTCGCTTACCTTGAGAAAATGGCAAAAAAGATCAGGGGCCCGCTGCGCCTTGGCGGCCACTCCAAGGGGGGAAACCTGGCGATCTACGCCGCTACCTATTGCGGCAAGAAGATACAGGGGCGCATCACGGAAATATTCAGCAATGACGCGCCGGGTTTTCACGGGAGCGTTATCGCCAGCGCCGAGTTTGCGGCAATAAAGGAGAGGATATGCTCGTTTGTCCCCCATGAATCGGTGGTAGGGCTGCTTCTGGAACACGGAAGCGATTATACGGTGGTAAAAAGCACCCAATTCGGCCTGCTGCAGCACGAACTCTACTCATGGGAAGTGACGCATAACAACATGATCCATGTTGATTCTATTTCCCAGGGCAGCCGCTTTATGGGTAACATCATGCGGGAATGGATCGGCAATCTTGATGCCGCGCAGCGCGAGCAGTTTTTGGAGGCCCTGTATACCATCCTGAGATCGACTCAGGCAAAATCCATTCCCGACCTTGGGGAATCCTGGTTCAGGGCTGTCGGGCGTATGCTCAAATCCCTGGGTAATATCGACGGCCCCACCAGGGAACTCATCGGGAAAACCCTGGCGGAGCTGCTCCGTTCCACCCAGCGCAACATATACCTCCTGCTAAAGCCTGAAAATAATGGCAAGCCGCAATGACAATGCCCCGGTTTTCCGCGCTGGCCAGGGCAGCCGCTGCCCAACGCGATCCCTTCCCACGGGCCAGGTTTTGTGGTATGCTTAAAAATAATGGCTACGACTAAGAGTTTTCAGGTTGATCAGAAGGTTGTGTACCCCAGCCAGGGCGTTGGCGTTATAAAGTCGATTGTTCAGAAGAAATTCAACAATGCCAAGGTTCCCTATTACATCATGTACATTGAAGCGACGGACATGACGATCATGGTGCCGGTCAGCAAGGCGGCGGAACTGGGGGTGCGCCCGACCGTGTCGAGGGACGAGGCGATGAAGGCCCTGGAACTTATTGGCGAGGACTTTGAACCCATTCCCTCTGACTGGAAGCTCCGCTACCAGATGAACCTGGACCTGTTGAAAAAAGGCAGCATACGGGACATCGCCAGCATTGTCCGCTCCCTGTACCACCGGAGCAAGGTCAAGGAACTGCCGATTCTTGAAAAGAAGCTCTACGATTCGGCCCAGAAACTTCTGGAGGACGAGCTTTCCATTTCGCTTCGCAAGTCCAGGAAAGAAGTGGAAGAGCTAATCCACGAACACCTTGAGCCGCCCGAAGAATAGCCCCGAGCAAGGTGTCGCAGGAGATGCCGTGGCAGAAGCTGCCGTGGCAGCAGTGATCTGCGCCGCCGGCTCTTCCGCCAGGATGGGGGGAATCAAGAAAGAGTACCGTCCCCTGCCCGGTTCGGAAGGCGGCCTTACCGTGCTGGGCGCGGCGGTTTCGGCGTTTGCCGCAGCAGGCGGAATCGGGGCCATTGTCATCGCCGTGCCTGCCGATTTGGAAAAGGGGGAAAGCGCCGCCAGGGCCGCCCTGCCGCCGGACTTGCTTGCCGGGAAAAACAGCCCGGCGGTGCATTTTGTCCCCGGCGGAGAAACCCGCCGGGCTTCCGTTTTCAACGCGCTTTCCTTGCTTGGGGAACAAGAGCGCCCTCCCGGCATCGTGCTTATCCATGACGGCGCCCGCCCCTGGGTCAGCCCCTCGCTGATACGGCGCATTATCAATGGGGCAAAACAGCACCACGCCGTGATTCCCCTTGTGCCCGTGATGGAAACCCCCAAGGAAACGGAGGCGCCGCTTGGCGGCACCGGCCCGGTTTTTATAACAAGGCACCTCAGGCGGGCGCTTGTCGGCATCGCCCAGACCCCCCAGGGCTTTGCCTTTTCCAAGATACTTGCCGCCCACCGGCAGGCCGCCGCGCAGGAAAACCCCGGTGGTTTTGAGTTTACCGACGATGCCGAGATATGGGCTTTCTTTTGCGGGAGGGTCGCGGCGATCCCCGGCGAGCCGGAAAACCGCAAGATAACTTTCCCGGGGGATTTATGCTAAAAAAACTCACGCAAAGAGCAGAGAGCAAAGAGCAGAGAGAAAAGAGCAGAGAGAAGGGGGCTGGGCTGCTCGTTGTTTGCGGGCTGCTCGCTATTCTTTGCGTGATGAAATTTGGGATTATGTTAATGCGCATAAGTATTACATGGAGGTTGCCATGATGAAGGTTGGGCTGGGACAGGATATGCACCGCCTGGTTAAGGGGCGGCGGTTTTTGCTGGGGGGTGTCGAGCTTCCCGCCAAGCGCGGGGAACTGGGGCACTCGGACGGCGACGTGCTGGCTCACGCGGCCTGCGACGCGATCCTCGGTGCCGCCGCGTTAGGCGACATAGGTAGCCTGTTTCCCCCGTCCGACCCTGTCTGGAAAGATGCCGATTCGATGGGGCTTCTGCGCGGCGGCTTTTCCCTGGTTAAAGAGGCCGGCTGGCGGCTCGTCAGCCTTGACTGCGTGGTATCCTGCGAAGCGCCGAAGGTACTGCCGTTCCGGGACGCGATTCGCCAGTCATTGGCGGAAGCGTTGGAAGTTTCCGTGGACAGCGTTTTTGTAAAGGGAAAAACCGCAGAGGGCCTTGGCCCGGTCGGAAAAGGCAGGGCGGTACAAGCCACGGCAGTTTGTCTTTTGGAGAAGGGATTGGGGATGCCTGAATGAAAGCACAGCGTCAAGCTGTGGGCTTTGACTAAATGCCGCACGGCAAGAGCCCCAAAACAGCCGCTGTTACCAGAAAGGCGAGCTTGCTTTAGCAAGCTCAGCGGGCGATAGGGACTAGGGAAATGAAAACAAATAGCGAAATACAGTGGGATAAGATACACCGTGCGCTTGCCCGATGGCGGAAAGGGCTGCAAACGGAAAGGGAAGAAGCCGGGGTTGAAAAAGAGCCGGCGGTAACAACGGTGGCGGAACGTTTCCGCAGGGACCCCTGGGCCGTGCTGGTCTCCACAATTCTCAGCCTCCGCACCAAGGACGACGTGACGCTGGAAGCCTCAAGGCGGCTGCTGGCAAAAGCGCCCGGCCCCGCGCAGCTTGCCGCGCTGAGGGAGGACCAGGTCGCCCGCCTTGCCTACCCGGCGGGGTTTTACCGCACCAAGGCGGCAAGCCTCAAAAAAATCGCCGCCATCCTGCTGGAGCAGTACGGCGGCGAAGTTCCTGCGGACATGGACAAGCTGCTGGCCCTGCCTGGCGTGGGGCGCAAAACCGCCAACCTGGTGCTGATCGAGGCCTTTGACCTCCCCGGCATCTGCGTCGATGTCCACGTCCACCGCATATCAAACCGCTGCGGCTGGCTCTGCACCAAAACGCCGGAAGAAACCGAAATGACCCTGCGGGAGATCCTCCCCAAAAAATACTGGAAGGGGATCAACGCCCTGCTGGTGCTGTACGGCCAGAACCTCTGCCGCCCCGTAAGCCCGTTTTGTTCCCGCTGCGTGATCAGACCCCATTGCAAACAAGCAGGGGTAGAAAAGAGCCGGTGATTGGGGAGCAGGGTGCTGTTTCTCCAAACACGCCCCCTGGCCCCCGATCCCCGGTCCCTTAATTACACCTCGTCCTGCAAGGCGTCGTATCCCTCTTCTCCCGTTCGCACCCTGATGACATTTTCAACGTTATAGACGAATATCTTGCCATCTCCGATTTTCCCGGTATAGAGAGTTTTCTTGACAGTGTCAACGAGGGTCTGCACGGGTATTTTGCTGATAACCACCTCGATTTTGACCTTCGGCAAAAGAGTGGATTCCAGCGGTATGCCTCGGTAGTATTCCTTGCTGCCCCGTTGCATGCCGCAGCCCAAAACCTGCGTCACGGTCATGCCGGTAATGCC
>JAISSG010000029.1 GCA_031273185.1 Treponema sp.
TACGTTACCTTATCGCTTCTTCCTTTACTCATTGCCGTAGTATACCATCTTTTTTCCGTTAGGGGATTTTTTAAAAAAGTTATCGTTACTTCTTGGACAGCCCCAATTAAACCCTCAGAGATTAATCATCGAACAGGAAGAAGATAAGTATACCCGCAAACTGATGGAAATGAAAGAATACGCATTCCCCTGCGAAAAAACCTGGCCGTTACTGGCGGCCCAGTTCCAGCCGCGCCCTCAGGTTGTCAGGGTTAAGCTCAAGGGCATATTCCAGCGCGATCCGGCTTTCGTCCGGCCTGCCCAGGGTTTTCAGGCAACTGGCGATGCGCACCTGTATCCGCGAGGCGGCATCCTGCCAGCCCCCCGAAGAAGGCCCGGAATCCATTATGGCCGCCATCGCCTGCTCGTAGTTCGCAAGCGCCCGTGAGGAGGCCCGCCGGGCCTCAAGGATACGGCCAAGGTTTGCCTGGGCCGCCCAGTCGGCTCCTTCCCCCAGGGCAACTGCCCTGCCAAGCGTTTCCTCGGCGGCATCCAGGCTGCCCTCGCGGATCTGGCGCAACGCGCCGTAGGCGCCCAGCCACTGCCCCGTAAAACCGCGCCGCTCGGCGGCATTGTGCAGGAGGGCGCTTTCGGCGTAGCTGCGTTGGAGGTTGAAGTACCAGGCCCCCCAGTGGTAAATATCCTCGGCCTCGGGGAAGCGCTCCACAAGCATCCATGTTTCGGCGATAACACGCGCCACCTCGCTGATTTCGGTCCGCCGCCTGAGGATTTCCAGTTCGATAAGGGCTTCCTCATCGGCGGATGCCTCGCTGGATGCCGGCGCAAAGATATTTGCCGTTACAGCACCCGGCCCCTTCCCGCCCTCCAAAACGGCGATTGCCTGCCGCGCGTCAAGGAGGCGGCTGTAGCGGATAAGGCCAAACTTCCGGCTGGGATGATCCCCTGCGCCCTGCGCGGCAAGGCGTTCCAGCAGGGCCGCGGCTTCCTGCTGGGTCTGCGCCGTCAGGGCAAGGTTGTACAAAGCCGCCGGCTGCCCCGCCTGAATCGACCAGATGGCGCGGGCGCTGTCAGCGTAACCGGCAAGCCATAGCGCGTCCGCCTGCCGACTCAGGGCGGCATCGTCAGGCAGTGCGGAGAACAGCTCCGCAGAGCGCAAGAGGTCGCCAAAATCGTAGGAGTATTCGGCGGCAAGCCGGATGAGATCGGGCGAGGGGGCGGCGCCGCTGGCGGCACCAATCGCGGCCCTCATGTCGGCGGCGGCGCCCGCGCTGTCCCCGGCGAGTATTTTAAGGATCGCCAAATCGGCAAAAATCGTCTGGAACTGCCCCAGCCCCGCGAAGCCGGGGGGCAGATCGCCCAGCAAGCCGGATATTTCCGGCAGGGATAACACAGCGGACGCATGCCGGGGCCCCGTAAAATCGCCGAGCAGGACATGCAGGCCCAGGCGGACGGGGACAAGCTGGGAGTCATAGATCAGGGGAAGCATGCCCCGCAACGCCGCCTCGCCCTCCCTGGTTATAGCCGCGTCATGCACAAGGGCCTCAGCGGCGACGGCGGCAATGGGCCCAGAATGGGGAAAGGCAAGCGCGGCCCGCCGGATTGACTGCGCGTAGGCCTGCCGGTAATGGGGATCGAAACCCGCGAGCTGCCTGCGGCGCTTGAGAACCGACAGCCAGGATTCAACGCCCTCGGTTTTCCGCTCCAGCCGGTTAAGCTCGTTTTCAAGGCCGTCAAGCTCCTGGCGCATCGCCGCGTGCCCCGCCTCGACAATGCGCCGGTACTTGAAGTCGTATTCCCCGAGCAGGGCGTAGAATCCGCTGCCCCGCTCGCCGGGAACGATCCTGCCGGTCGCGTAGATGCCGGCAAGCATGGTGCCGAAAAGCAGCAGCAGCATGCAGCCCGAAAGTACCGTAAGGCGCAAAAGCGATCCCGGGCGAGTGGTTTTGCTCATGGCGGGGAGAGGGCGGCCTCCCGTTCCGCGAGGATTGTCTTGCGTATGCTGTCAAGAACCCCGTTGACAAAACGGAATGAATCATCGGTCCCGAATTCTTTTGAAATGCCTATCGCCTCGTCAATCGCAATCAAGGGGGCTATTTCGCCCTGGTACATCAGCGTGTAAACGCTCATCCTGAGTATGGCAAGATCCACCCGGCTGAGCCGCGAAATGTCCCAATGCTCCAAATGCTTTTTTATCATCCCGTCAATGGCCTCGATGTTCTCAGTGGTACCCGCGATTAAAAGGCGCGAGAAGTCGCCGATGCCCTCCTTGTCAAGGGCCGATCTCCTGGCCGGCTCCAGCCAGGAAAACGACATCAGCTCGCCGGGGGGGATGCGGGACGATTCCCAGCAGTACAGGGCCTGGAACGCAAGGATGCGGCCTTTTCTGCGAGACGCCACTGCGGTCGGCCATCCCTACCAGGCCAGGTTTCTGTCAAACACCTGGAAGGTCCTGCCCGCCCTCAGCTCGGAAACCAGTTCCTGGCTTGCCTGGGCAAGCACCTCCATCTGCCGCCGCTGCAGCAGGGTGTTCCTGATGTATTCACGAACCGTTACGCGGGTCCCAAGCTGGAAGATGTCGTCCAACTCAAGGTTTCTCATGGCATAGGTCTCGGTTATCTTGATGATCTGATAGCCGATCTGCCCCTCGATCACCCTTGAAACCTCTCCCTGCGAGAGGCTGAAAGCGGCGCTGATGAATTCCTGGCCAACTACCTGCGCGGCTTCCCTGTTCCGGGGCAGGTAGCCGCCGTCCCCGGCCTGGTAGCCGGAATTCGCCGCCTGGCCCCGCAGCGCCACCTCGTCAAATTTTGAAGCGCTGCCGCCGATTTCCCTTGCCATCCGATCGGCCAGTTCCCTGGCCCTGGTCTTGGCGGCGGCATCCGCGCCAAAAGGCACCTGTATCATCGAAAACCGCACCGTTTCCGGCCTGACAAAGTCGGACCTTGACAAATTGAACATATCGACTATCTCTTCCCCGGTGGGAACCTTGACGTTTTCTATGATGCTCTGCTTCTGCGACATGAGGTATTTTTGCACGATAAGCTGCCGCCGCAACTGCTCACGGAACGCCGGAAGCTCAAGGCCGGTCTCGTTCCTCATTGCCGTGGCAAATTCAGCGTCGGTAGGCTGCCGCCCGATAACCTGGACCATTTGCGCCCTGAGCTGGTTGACCTGGGTGTTTATCTCGTTTTCCGAAACGGTGATCCTGTCCCTTTCAGCCGCCTGTATCGCCAGTTTCTCGTTGATCATCGCGTCCAGAACCTCGCGCCGCTCCTGCTCGGTCAGGGACCGCCGCACGCTTCTTTCCATGCGCTCCACCTCGGTACGGAACTGCTTGACCGTTATCGGCTCGCTCCTTGTCAGGTTGACAATGGCCGCCGGCTGCAAATCGGCCTGGGCAAAGCCCCAAGCGGCCAGGAAGGAGGCAAGGAAGACTAAAAATACTACACGTTTCATACTTGTCCTTATGCCTTTTTACTATACTATAAATCAAAACAAATGATAAGCGGGAAGGTTAAAGATGGGGACTGGGGATCGGGGACTAGGGAATGGGGAATGGGGAATGAGGAATGAGGAATGTTGCTCCCAATCGAGGGGTGAAAGCACTGCTCAACGCTTTCAAACGACAACCCTAGTCCCTAGTCCCTAGTCCCCAGTCCCTAGTCCAGCACCGCTCAACGCTTTCAACCAACAACCCTAGTCCCTAATCCCCAGTCCCCAGTCCCTAATCCCCAGTCCCTAGTCCCCAGTCCCTATTCCCTAATCCCCAGTCCCTAGTCCCTAATCCCTAGTCCCCAGTCCCTTATTCCAGCACTGCCCTGATCCGCCGGACTCCTGCCGAGGAGGACTGCTCCTTTTGTATCTTAAACTTTCCCAGACAGCCGGTACGTTCGACATGGGGGCCGCCGCAGACCTCTTTCGAGAAAAAGCCGCTCGGCGGGCCGATGGTGTAGACCTTTACCTGGGACTCGTACTTCTCGCCGAACAGGGCTATTGCGCCGGAAGCCGTCGCCGTTTCCAGTCCCATCACCTCAATTGAGACGGGCAGGTCTTTTTGGATCTGCTCGTTGACGATGGCCTCGACCTTGGCAAGCTGTTCCTTCGTCATCGGCTCGGGGTGGGCAAAGTCGAAACGCATTCGCTCGGCGGTGATGTTGCTGCCCTTCTGGGCGATGTGCCCGCCAAGCACCGTCCGCAGGGCCTGGTGCATCAGGTGGGTGGCGGTGTGGTACTTTGTGGCAATCTCGCCGTGATCTTGCAAGCCGCCCTTGAAAACCTGCTCGCTGCCGGCACGGGAAAGTTCCTGGTGCTTCTTGAACGCATCGTCAAATTCCTCGCGGTTTACTTTCATGCCGTTTTCGCCGGCCAGTTCCTCGGTCAGTTCGATGGGAAAACCGTAGGTGTCGTAGAGCTTGAATGCCAGCCGCCCCGACATGATCTTGCGGGGATCTTTCAGCAGGTTGGGGAGCAGCTTCTCAAACTCGTGCTCGCCCTTTTGCAGGGTCTCAAGGAATTTTTTTTCTTCCCGGTCCAGTTCCTCGATAATCCGTGCCCTGTTTTCCAGCAACTCGGGATATGGCCCCTGCATCTGCTTGATCAGCACCTCAGCCAGTGGCGAGAGCAACGTGTTCTCGCTGGAAATACCCAGCTTTCTGCCGTGGCGCACCGCCCGCCGAATCAGGCGGCGCAACACATAGCCCGCCCCCACGTTGGAGGGGTTGACCGCCTTGGGGTCGCCGAGGATAAAGGTCGAGGCGCGTAGGTGGTCGCAGATGATCCGCACGGACTTGTCCTTCTCGCTGTCCGTACCGTAAACGTAGTTGGCAGCCCGTTCCACCGCGCCGCGCACCGGGAGAAAAATCTCCGTGTCGTACACCGAATTCTTGCCGTTGAGGATCGTGACCGTCCGCTCGATGCCCATGCCCGTGTCAACGCATTTGCGGGCAAGCGGCACATACTCACCGGCGGCGTTTTTATTGTACTGCATGAACACGTCGTTCCAGATTTCCAGCCACTTGCCGCAGGAACAGCCCGGCTTGCAGTCCGGCTTGCAGGGGGCCTCGCCGATATAATAGAACATCTCCGAATCCGGCCCGCAGGGGCCGGTGCTTCCGGCGGGGCCCCACCAGTTGTCCTCGCGGGGCAGGTAGGCGATGCGGTTGTCGGGGATGCCGATTGCTCTCCACACCTCGGCGGATTCGTCGTCACGCGGCACGTTCCCCTCGCCCTCAAAAACCGTGACGCCCAGTTTTTCAACCGGGATGCCGAGCCACTGCGGGGAGGTGAGGAACTCCAGGCTCATCTTGATCGCCCCTTCCTTAAAATAATCCCCCAGCGACCAGTTGCCCAGCATCTCGAAAAAGGTCAGGTGGCTGGTGTCGCCCACGGTGTCGATGTCACCGGTGCGTATACACTTCTGGTAGTCCACCAGCCGGTTTCCCGCCGGATGCGGCTCGCCCAGCAGGTAGGGAACCAGCGGGTGCATCCCCGCGGTGGTAAACAGCACCGTGGGATCGTTTTCGGGCAGGAGGGACTTGCCCTGTATCTGCGCGTGTCCCTTTGACACAAAAAATTCAATGTATTTACTGCGAAGTTCGTCGGCTGTCATGGGGGCATTGTAGCATGGGGAATGGGGAATGGGGAATGGGGAATGGGGAATGGGGAATGAAGCATGGGGAATGGGGACTGGGGACTGGGGACTGGGGAATGGGGAATGGGGAATGGGGAATGGGGAGTGGGGAATGAAGAATGGGGATATAAAAAATATGACGCTATGTGCTATAATAGGCATCACAATAGATTCTGGTTATACTATTTTCGTTTACAAGAACCCCCTCCCGTTTCCTGTAATGAGTGTTTGTTTATCCCATTATATCAGATTCGGGTAGGGGTTTCTTTATTCTGTCGAACTCACGTTAGTTACGCTATTATTATTTGCCAATATCTGCAATAATCGCCAACGCAAATGGCACATAACTGGGATTGTGAATGCCCGCGCCCGCGCCGCCGCATTTTTGGGTAAAAAATTTTTTCCCGCCTGCGGCGGGAAAAAAACCTGTAGCGTCTGTAGCCTTACAAAAATCCTCGCGCACCGAAGACTGCTCCGGCATCGGAGGGCTCCCCGCTCCGCGCTTGACGCGCTCCGCTCCTCGCCCCCGCGATGCCTCCGCAGAACTCAGGGGCGAACCAGCCGGAAACCGATGTCGTTGCCCCCGTCGATCGGGTAGCTGATGTCGTT
>JAISSG010000035.1 GCA_031273185.1 Treponema sp.
GTGTGCTTCCAGACGTTGCCTTCGGGGTGGTACTCCTTGGAATGATCCACCTCGTCCAGTGCGGCGAGTTCCTGCCAGTGCGTGGCAATAAAGCCGCAGTTTTTTAATAGCTCAAAACCGGCGGCTGGGGTTGGTGCTTCCAGCAGTCCGGTTAATAACAGACGTTGTTCCTCTGCCCCTGACGGTGGCCCGTTGTTGTGGCCCTGCAATGTGGCGGCGATTGCGCGTAACTCCCTGACGCTGGTGTGCGGGAAATATTTGGCGAGGATCAACGCCGCGTCAAAAAGAATACGGCAGGAATCATCGGCTCGGGGCTGTGCGACCTCTGTCCACAGTGCGTGCGCTCCGTCTCTGATCCGGCGCAGGTGGGGGTAGATACCGTTGGGATCGTAAAAACGGTTCGTGGTGCAGTCCTGGTAGAATTCCAAAAAACCGAACGAGGCGCGGTGGACGGGTTTGTTCCTCAGCTCCTCGCAACGGAAATACCATGTTTTTCCACCGTAGTCCACGGCGGCGTCGGCAAACGTGGCCCCCGGGTATCGTAGGTTATCAAACAAACGTGCAAGGCTGGCAAGGTCACCGCCGCAGAGGATGTGGACAGCACTTGCGGCACTTCGGCCCAGGTACGAATCGATGGCGCTGAAACCGTGTAGGTACACGGGAAAGCCTGCGGCGGAAATGGTGTCTTCGGGTCTTTCAGCCATAACGCTCTTCCCATTACTCGTACCGCACCTCAACGATTTTGTCCTGAGGCGCTCCGCAGACGGGGCAGACGGTTTCTGCGCTCATTGCGCTAAACGTATAACCGCATGATGTGCAGGTATGGTATTGCTTTTCGGGAATGTCTGACGCTTCGCTGAGCAGGCGTTCGGCTTCCTCGAACAACCGCAGATGCACGGCCTCGGCGCTTCTGGCATCCTCAAAGGCATACGCCGCAAGGCCGCAGGCGTGCTGTCGTGCCAGGTTTAAGCCATCCAAATATGCGCCGTTCACTTCGCCGCTCTCGTTTGAGACGCTTTCGGAGATTGCTTCGCCTAACGACTTAAACTGGTTCATCGCATAATAGAAATTTCTGGCATGATGGTATTCCGAATCGGATGCGGCAAGAAACAGTTTCGCCAGCCCCGGTTTGTTGTTTTTCTTCGCATCTTCGGCATATAAGCGATAGCGGATATATGCCTGACACTCGCCTTCAAAAGCCCGTTCCAAAGCCTTGAACACCGGAAGTGGTGTAGTGTCAGACCTGTTAAACGATATGGATTTTTTGGCATGGTGCAGGCTACCATCCGAATCAAAATAAAATTCAACATAGTGATGATACGGGGCCTGTACGCCGGAAATTTCCTCAATGCGCGCCCCGCCCCCGCCTGTTGCTATCAACTGTATTCCGTTTACCTCGTCTTCAAAATACGAGTGAACATGGCCGCACAGAATGTACTTAACCTTGTCTTTGACCGGCGCGATAATCTCAAGAACCTTCGCCCATTCGCCTTCGCTTACGGAATTGCCCGAAACCTTATTGGGCGGCGGAATATGAAAGGCAAGAATAATGCAGTCGCGCTTATATGAAAGGGCGCGGCGCAGTACGTCCAGTGTTTCAGGCGAAAACGCCCGCTGTGAATTGTCCAGCACGATCAACAGCAACTCTGAATTATAGATAAAATAGTTTTTTTTGCCAAAATACGCCTCGTAGTTTTGTTTGTCGTGGTTGCCGGCAAGCATGTATATCGGTTTATGCAGGGCGGCATCTGTCATGTCAATGACGTTTTGGTAAAAACGGTCAGCCCCGTTGGGAACGATGTCCCCCGCAACGAGCAGGAAATCCCCCGCCGCTTCATGACACGCTGCGTTGAATATGCTCATGATTTCCACGCCCAGACCATCACAGCCCGGATCGCCGATGAGCGAAAAGCCGCGAATCGGCTGGATTTCTATGTCTTCCCTGCTTATTCGTTCCATTGACGCACCTCGCTTTCCAAGGGCAGTATGGGCATTGCCTTTCCGTTATGCGCTATTCGATAGCGAATGTCATCTAACAGCGGCACGGGGAGAAACAGGTCGGTAGCAAATGACACGGCGGCATTTGCCGCGGCACTTGCCGATACGGTCGCCCTGCTCCTGCCCTGCGAGGATTCGGCAAACCAGTTCAGCATTTTGTCGAATAATTTTGGCTTGGGGTATTCCGTGTAGGCAACGGTCTTGTCTTCGCCGATGTTGGCAAGGTCTTTCGCTATGCGGATGGCATCGTCAAGGCCGCCGATGCTGTCGATGAGTCCGGCGTTGAGCGCGCCAATGCCGGAGAACACCCGTCCCTGTGCGGCTGCTTCTACCCGCTCAAGTTCCATGCCTCGGTTTGCCGCCACCCGCGCGGTAAAGTCGGCGTACAGGTCGAGGATGTACGCCTTGTAGCGGGCCTCTTCCTCCGCGCTGAGGTCGCGGCGGGGCAGGACTATCCCGGTGAACAGGTCGGCGTGATTCCCCCGCTGCATGGTATCCACCGTCATGCCCAGCTTGCTGTTCAGCCCCTTGTCGTAAAACCAACTGCCGATACCGCCGATGGAGCCGGTGATTGTTACGGGCGAAGCGACTATGTGGCTGGCGCTCATGCTTGCCCAGTAGCCGCCGGATGCCGCGACGGAGCCCATCGACACCACCACCGGCACCCGCTCTTTGGCGGCCTTTATCGCCTCGGCAACATAGTCGGCGGCTTCGGCACTGCCGCCCGGCGAGCTTATCCGCAGGACAATGGCCTTGACCCGCCTTTTTTCGGACGTTTCCCGGATTGTCTGCGCCAAGCTCCACGCAGCTATCCCCCGCTCCATGTCGGTCATGCCGTTGGCGTGTATCACGGCGACGATCGGCGGCCTGAAAAAAATGTTTCCCTTCCGGCCCGGCCCGTAGGAGTGCCTGCTCCCGGTAAGGCTTGAATTGAGGTCTCCGTAGAGGACAAAGCCCCCCGCCGCCTTGCCGCCCGACATTTCCCTGATCGCCTCGGACACGGCTTCCTTCCTGCCGGTGCGGTCAACCAGCCCTCGCCCAAGGGCGCTTTTTGCGGAGAACATGAATTCGCTGTTGACGATCGAGTTAAACTCGTCATCGGTCCATGAGCGGGCCTTGGTTACGGCATCGCGGGTTGTCGCCATGATGTCGTCTAGCATCTCGCCGTACTGCCTGCGGTCCACGTCGGAAAGCGAGTCGCGGGTGTAGGTTTCGGCGGCGGACTTGTATTCCAGGTAGCGCATTTCGCGCACCCCAACGCCCAGTTTTTCCAGGCTGTGCCGGACGTAGCCCCGCCCCCAGGCGTAGCCCATCATGGTGAGGATGCCCATATCGTCCATCACGATTTTGTCCGCCACCGTCGCCAGGCGGTACGTGTCCAGGTCGGCATTGCTGATGAAGGCGCATACCGTTTTTCCCTTTGCCTTAAATTTTTCAAGGGCGTTCCGCAGTTCCCACAGGGTGCTTCTCCCCGCATGATAGGACGAGATATTCAGGATGATCCCATTGATCCGCTTGTCGTTGCCCGCCCGCTCTATCACCCTGAATAGTTCCAAGCCCTGCCTTGGGCGGACGGAGCGCATCATGCTCTGCACCGTCTGGTTGTTCAGGTTGAGTTCCAGGTAGACGTTCTGGGCAAACAGCGGCGCCCCTCTGAGCGTTGCCATTACGAGGCAGGCCCCGATGATCCATGCTTTTCCATTCGGTTTCATTCCTTGCTTTTCCTCTTGGCTGTCTTGCCTGAAGTGTTGTCTGCGGCATTTGCCGTGGCAGACGCTGTGCCGGGAACTCCCTCCCCGGCGAGCAGTTGTATCAGGCTGTCCAGCCGGTAGCCGCTCGCCGCCTCGGCTGCCTGCATCGCCCCGGCAATCTCGGCGATGCGCCCCACCCGCTCCAGCCAGGGCAGGGGGGCGTGGTAGGCGGAGTCGCCTTCCAGAACGTAGAACAGTTTTCCGTAGAACAGGGCGGCCTCGAAAGCCTCCTTGTTGAACCAGGTTACGTCGTCAAAGACATTGGCGCCGATGAGACCGCGGAAATCGTCGTACAGGTAATTGTCCTCGATAATCGAGGCGGCGATGGCCCCTGCGTCAAAGCCCTTGCCCGCCGTGCCGTCGCCTGTCGCTTCCGGGGCAGTCCGGCTCAGCACGAGCCGGCTTATCTCACCAAGCCGCCACACCTCGCCGTCTATCGCCCCGCCGTCAACAGGCACTGCGCCGCCATTAGCCGCCGTAGCGTCAGCTTCGCCGAATGCCCGGTACTGCTCCCTGAGCTTGCGGTCGAGGCCCCAGTGCTCAAAGGCGAGGTTTTCCGCAAGAGTGCCGCTTGCCCCCCTGCCGATGATCGCCCGCAAAACCGCCAGAAGGCCGTAGCCCAGCGCTGCGGCGCAGACAAGCTGCCTGTCCCTCATCTGCCCGGCAAGCTCTTTCAGCAACAGATCCGTCGGGCTTTTCCCCGGCGCATCAAGGTACGCCGCAAGCCCGATCAGCCGTCCAACGTACCCCTTAAATTCGCCCCACAACTCTTCATTGCTCATTGCTAATTGCTCATTGCTCGCTGTTTCCTGCTCACTGTATTTCCAGGGATCGAACTTGCCGTCCGCCCCGCCGATAAAGTGCCTCACTGTGGCAAAGTATTCCTCAGCCTTGGCCTTGACAGATTCAACGAAAGATTCTGCCTGCTGTTGATCCGGCTTGCCCTTGGCAAAGAAGCCTTGCAGCTGGCTGACGATTTCCGGCTTGAGGAGCCGGATGAAGCGGTAGTACAGGTCGCCAAGGTAAATGTCCATGATCGCGTTCTGCGGATCGTTTACCCCCCTGCCCTGCAAGTCGTGGTGCAGCCTCGCCCAGCGGCCACGCTCGTCGTCCTCGATCTCGTAGATGTCGATAAAGACCTGCGCCTCGTATCCGTTGAGGGCGACAAAGAAGCCGTTCTCGCTGATCGCCTTTGAAGAACGTATGTACCACTGGTCTGAGTGCTGGTTCCTGAACAGGGTAAACCACCTGTCGCCGCCGTGCAGGGCAAGCGCCTCGTGCAGGCTGTCCCGGCGTTTCCTGCCCTCGCCCACGGGTATCGCCGGATCGCTTGCCTTGACCCAGCCGGCGGTCTCGTAATACGAGTTGTTGTAAAAGATCAGCGCCCGCTCATCGTGGCCGCCGATGTTCGCCCGGTTGGAATAGGCAAAGACGTTTTCGTTGACCGAGCCGCCCTCGGTGTATAAATCGTACAGCCGGAATTCGCCGCTGCCGGAAAACAGCGCCCGCCGCTTCATCAGGGGGAAAATTTCCCGCTCGTGCCGATCCACCAGGTAGCCGTCGGGCTGCTCGTCGCGGTAGGCGCGGCGGTACTCCATGCCGTACTTTTCCTCGAAGCCCTCGATCTGGCCGTGGCCGAACATGGGCAGCCCCGGCATGGTGACCATGAGGGTGCAGATGCCGAAGTACTTGTCGCCCTTGCCGAACTGCGCCACGGCGGTTTCCTCGTCGGGGTTGTTCATAAAGTTGACAAACCGCTTGAGGATTTCGGGATCGAATTCCATCGTGTTCTTGATCGTCTTGCGGTACTTGGCGTTTTCCTCGTTTTTCAGCATGTTCATAAACGCCGAGTTGTATACGCGGTGCATTCCCAAAGTACGGACAAAGTACCCTTCCATCATCCAGAACGCCTCGGCAAGGAGCAGGGTGTGCGGGGCCTCGGCGGCACAGCGGTCTACGACTTCACGCCAGAACTCGTTGGGGATGCGGCTGTTGAATTCGTCGTTGGAGATGGCGTGCTCGGCGCGGCTGGCGATTGCCCCGCCCTGCCCCGGAACGGGGAACCACAGGCGCTGGATGTGCCGCTTTGCCAGGGTCATCGCCGCGTCAAAGCGCACGATCGAGAACTGCTGGCACACCCCGACGATGGTGCTGATCACCGCCTCCCGCGCTTCGGGGTTGAGGAAGTCGATCTGTGCGGTGTCGTTCCAGGGCATGGACGTGCCGTCGTTGCCGTGGTAGATGTAGCGGGTCTCGCCCGTGCGGTTGTCGATCCGCTTGAAGACCAC
>JAISSG010000069.1 GCA_031273185.1 Treponema sp.
GGGTGGGGGGGGAAAAACGGGTGGTCGGGGTGCGCCAAACCGGGGGGGGGCGGACAGGAAGGGTATTTTTGGGGGTGCCCTTTTTTTTTTTTGGGGGGGGGGGGGGGGGAGTATTTATGGCTGACTTGGCGCGAATTGACAAGGTTATACCAGAAATCCCCACGCTAACCATGATGGAAAAAATGAACTGGGATAAAGCAAAAACCATTATCCTCAAAAACAAAGAGGTTCAGAACGAACTTAAAATGAATGAGGCTGAATACAGAATTATTGAGGAAATAATAATGGCTCGAAAGGAAAAAAAATTAACGCAAAGCTGTATATTAAATTAGGAGCAATCTTTAAAAATCAATAAAAACCGCACATTATGGTTGAAATGTATAAAAAATAATACACTTGACAGATTTTAACTATATGATAAGCTAAATGGATATTTTGTTAAGCTGGAATTTTCAACATTTGGCAAATATTAATAAGGAACAAAAGATAATAATACTCAACAAGACATTGGGGTATAATTATCCTTTCAGGATGGGAAACCCATTGGAGGTGTATTTTGAAGAATGATGAATTGGAAAAAGCATTGGAAGAAACATGGAAAAACAAAGAGAAATTTTACGAGGATAACAAAGGCCTGTCAATGTTGGAAATAGTAAAAAAAATAGAAAAAAAATATAGGGGTACTGCACATAACAGGCCTGTTCACGCTATGCCGCCTGTGTCCTCATGGGATATTTCAAAAAATAAGCCTCCGCAGGGCAAGCCCTGAGGTATCGTATAACGTTGGGTTATACTTGCCGCTTCCGCCAGCGAGCGGTACAGCCTGAGGGATGATTGCAGGTAAGCCTGAAAATCGGCGCCCGCTTCCCCGGTTCCTGCGGCATCCTGCGGAAAGAGAAACCCGGCGATCTCCTTCACCTCGCTATCGGCAATAGCGCGGTTAATTGCGTCAAGCCCCGCAAGAATTTTCCCCCTGTCACCCATTCCCCATTCCCCATTTCCCATTCCCCCCAATGCCCGCCTAACGATCTCCTCGCCTCGCTTGCAGGCCGCCTGTATCTGCCCAAGGCCGCGGCGCAGGGCGGCAACGGCGTTTTCGTAACTCTGCGCCCGCCGCCGCCGCTCGCCCCGCTCGAAAAAATCCGCCTCGATGCGGGAACACGCCGCCTCAATGCGGCTGCCAATTTCTTCGCGGCGTTCCGGCAGGGCAAGGATGCTTTCCGCCGCCGCCGGTTCAAGGCCCGCGATGGCAAGGCCGCCCGTGGAAAGGCTGTAATTGCGTATGCCGGGGTGCTGGCGGAAGCTGTTCTCAAACCAGGCGGCATAGAGGGAAAGGCGGCGGTCGGTGAGGACCTGTCCGCCGGAAATTGCCGTGGCGTTAAACGGGATGCCGTCACGCAGGGCGTGAACCAGCCAGGTCTCGCAGGGGCTTGTCCGCTTCGATTCGGCAAGGGCCTTTCCTCGAACAACGCGCCACGGTAATGGGTCCTTAAGCCGGGGTAGGAAAGGTCAAGCCCGGCGATCCAAATTTCCCTCGCCCCCAGCGACCTGGCAAAATCCCAGGCGGTAGTTGCCACCGAGCCGCCCGCGCCCAAATCGCCCTTTGGGTCTACCCTCTGCTCGATAAATTTTCCCAGCGGAAAGAGGGAGCCGCAGAGGTACATTCCTTTGCATGACAGCCGCGACACCGGCGGGTACACTGCCGATTCGATGACCAGCCTGGTATGGGGGCTTCCGCAGCGGTCAAGGTGGCGGCTGTTCCAGAACTGCGGATCAACGACCAGCGCAAAGTCGGGGTGAACGCCATTGCTCTGCATGAAGCGGAGGCTGGTGTCCACCGCCACAACGATGCAGCGCTTTTGGATTTCCGGCAGCAGCGTTGCCGCGTGGTCAAGGCTTGGCCCGGCGGCGGCGAGAAAAACGGGAAGCGGCTCGCCTTCCGACGCCAGCCCGGCAAGCCGGGAAATGCCCGGCAGGTCGCGGATCGCGCCCATGTTGCGCCAAAGGTTGCGGACCCAGCGCCCGCCGAATCTTTTAAGCGTTGCCATGTTAACGTCGTCCCGCATGGCCCAGGCGCGGATTCGGTTTTCCACCGTGCCGTACCACTGCTCGTCGATGCTGACAAGCGCCCGGTTGCGGAGGATCAGCGGGGCGGAGCGTTCGCCGGGGTTTTTTTCGAAAAGGGAAAGCGCCTTGATAACCCCCTCGCCGGAGCCGCCCGGCACGAAAGCGATGCCGTCTCTGGACAGGAGGCTGTGCAGTTCCCGCTGTTCAAAGGCAAGGCGCAAAATGCTAATGTTTTTTTCAACAATTATTACCGGCCTGCGCGGGGCCAGTTCCGCAAGGGCCTGCGCCGCGTAGCCCAGCCCGAATCCAAGGACAATTGCCGGGGCAGCGGCACCTTCGGTGTTGGCGGAATTTTCGCCACCTGCCGCGAGCGATTCGGCCAGCCTCTGCCCTTCCCGCTGAGGGTCGCGGGGGGAGTGGACGTGCAGGCCGCGTATCGCCAGCGTCGGTGCGCCGGAAGCGGCAGTTTCGATTTTGAGGTCCTCGTCCTTTGGCTCCTCGTCTGCGAGGCCGTCCCCGCCCCCGAGAATCGCTTCCAGCAGGCCCGGATACCGCTTGCCAAGTATCGCGCTGTTGGTTTCCCAGCATCCCACTGTTATTCCAGTTCCAGCTCTAGCACGGTGTTTGCCGTAATTGGCGTTCCCGGCGGGGGGAACTGCCGGCGCACCCAGCCCTCGCCGGATATTTCCACGCGGATGTCTCCCCGAAGCAGGAGGGGCAGCAGCGTCTTTTTGGAAAGGCCGTAAAAATTTGGAACGTGGGTGCTGAAGGCCGGGAGCCTTTCCTCGGGGAACGCTATACTGCCGGAATGCTCGACGATGGGGTTCCTTCCCCTCGGGATGCCCAGGTAATCGATAAGCAGTTCGGCGGCCTGGCGTATGGCGGGGGCGGCAATGCGCCCGCCGTAGGTTTCGCCCCTTGGCTTGATGATCACCACGTAGAGCGCCAGCGAAGGGGCTTCCGCGGGAAGCAGGGCGAGGCAGCTTGCGATGAAGTCGGTCTGAGAGTAGCCGGGGGCAAGCGGGTTGCGGTACTGGGAGGTGCCTGTTTTTACGGCAAGGTTAAGGTCCTCGACGCTGGCCCGCCAGCCGGTGCCTATTTCCGTCGTGGCGGCGGTCATGTACGAAAGCATCTTTTGGGCGGTATCCTGCCTGATTACCCGGCGGCTGGCGTTGACGGGGTTGGCCCGTTCCGTGATCGTCTTGCCGTCGGCGGAAACGATGCGCGAGATTATTTTTGGCGGGACCAGTACCCCGCCGTTGGCGATGACGCTTGCCGCCTGCATTATCTGGAGGGCCGAGACGGCGATCTCCTGGCCAAAGGCAATGGACTGCCTGGTGCGGCCCGACCACAGATCAGGGGCCCTGAGCAGCCCGGCAGTCTCGGCGCTGACCCAGGCGCCGGTTCTTGCGCTGAAGCCGTAGTTAAGCAGGGCCTGGTAGAACGACTGGTTGTTCATCCTGTCGGCGGCCTGGGCCGCGCCGACGTTGCACGAATGGACGATGATCTCCCTCGGCCTTACCCTGCCGTGGGCGCGCCCGTCGGCGCAGAGTATCCGTACCGTCTGCCCGCTGGGAAAGGTTCGCTCGTACGCGCCGTTGCAGACAAATTGCGTCTGCTCGGAAATAACGCCGGCATCCAGCAGGGAGGAAATGGAAAACACCTTGAACACCGATCCCGGCTCGTAGTGCTCCAGCGCGGTAAGGTTAAGATAAGTTTCCCTGCTTGAGGCAAGGAAGTCGTTGGGGTCGAAATTTGGAAGGACGGCGGAGCCGAGGATTTCCCCGCTTCGGGGGTCCATCGCCAGAAACATCACCGTTTCCGCCTGGGTCTCGCGCAGCGTGGAGGCCGCCACGTTTTCCAGGATATGCTGGACGTTGGCGTCTATGGTCAGCACCACCGTACTGCCCCTGCCGCCGTTTTCCGTCCCGGAAAGCTCCCGGTTCATCGCCGCCTCGACCCCCTCCAGGGGCCGGTAATAATCCCCCATGAAGCCGATAACCTGCGAGGCAAGGTTTTTTTCCGGGTAGACCCTGAACGGAACGGCCCTTGCCGCGACGCCGGTCAGCCGGTCTTCCTTTATGTCCTGCTCGTTCCTGATCCTGTCCCAGGTTTCCATGGGAACCTGCCGCTTTATGACAAATTCCCTCGTGGAGTTGCCGATGCGGGCGGCGATCTCTTCCACGCTCATGTCCAGGAACGGGGCGAGTTCGGCGGCCAGCTTTGCGATTTTCCTCGGCCTGGTTACGTTGTCCCTGGGCGGCCTGACGTGGATGTCGTAGCGCCTTACCTGCGTGGCGAGTATCCTTCCGTTCCGATCTACGATCTGGCCCCGCTCGTTGATCGTGCGGGACGACCCCGGCCTCTCTGTGCCGTCCTCCCGGATGTACAGCCCGTAGCGGATGACGACTGACGTGGTTGCAGCGGCCAGAATACACATGACGACAAAAAAACGCCACTTTGGCATGTTGCTCATTTTATTCCCAGTACTTTCCCAATAATGCTGTCCGCCGAAACCGGGCCGTAGGAGCGGGAATCGTAAGACTGGGGGCTGTTGTCCCCCTGCGCCATGAATTCCCCCTCTTCCAGAACCTTGTCACAGCGCTTTACCGCAATACTGCCCGAAGGCGTGTAAAAAACAACCACCTCTCCCTGCCTGGGCGATGCCCATCGCAATAAATACCCGCTCTGGCCGGGAAAGCGAAGCCCGTACTGCAGCCGGTTCACGACCAGCACCTTTCCGCTGGGTATTGCAGGCTCCATGGAATTTCCCTCGGCAATAACAAAGTCAACCAGAAACAGCTTGAGTATTACCGCGATAAAAAAAGCCGATAAAACCGACTTTGCCATACCTCAGAGTATAATGATTTGGCGAAAAAATGTCGATAAACTAGGCATGAACTTTGATCAACTCGGGAAGCAGCACGTTTCCAGGCGGCGCAAGCCGTCTCCGCTGAAAAATGCCCGCCGTTCCCCGGCCTCTTTCGACGCCAGCTTTTCCCAGGAGGTGTGGCCTCGGCCAAAATCCGCCGGGAACGCTTTTGGCGGCAGGAGGCGGCAGAGGCACTCCGCTTCCGGCAGGGGCAAGAAACGGTCAAGGTTCAGCTTTGCAGGGTTCAGCATACCGAAGTTTAACATGCCGGGGTCGTGGTTTAAGAACATCGCCGTCGCCCTGGGGATTTTGGTAATCGGGATTGTCGGCCCCAACTGGGATGCCATTTCCGAATGGTTCAAGGTGCGGGAGGTTTCCCCCCTGTCGCTGCAGGACACCAGCCCGCCGCTTCCCTACCGGGAGGCTGGCGCAAAGTTGTTCCTCCCTCGGGACCTGAACCCGCCGCAGGAAAGCCCGGTTCCCGCGTTTGAGGAGATGCCGCTCAACCTGACGGAGACGTTTTCATGGACGGAGTACGAGGTGCGGCGGGGCGACAGCATTTCCAGGATAGCGGCAAAACATTCGATTTCGATGGAGTCGATTATCGCGTTCAACGGCCTGCGGGAGGCGTGGAACCTTCGCGTGGGCAGAAAGCTCAAAATCCCCAACATGAACGGCATTCCCTACACGGTCCAGAAAAACGACACCCTGTCCAAAATCGCCGAGAGGATGAAGACCCCGACAGCCGCCATTCTTGACGCTAACGACATCCAGAGCGACACGATACGCGTTGGCGAGGTTCTGTTCATCCCCGGCGGCAGGATGGACGCCAACGAATTCAGGCGGGCCATACGGCGCGAGACCGGCAGGCAGAACGCCGCCGAGCGGCTGATGATCTACCCCGTCGGCGGGAAGATCACCTCCGGCTACGGCTGGCGGCTTGATCCGGTAAACCCCAGGTCCGGGGTAACCCGTTTTCACCATGCCATAGATCTGCTGGGCAGCGCCGGGGATCCGATCAAGGCGGCGATGAGGGGAACCGTGCTGAACACCGCCCACGACCCGAACCTTGGGAATTTTATCATACTCGGGCACGGCGAGTACCAGACCCTGTACGCCCACCTTTCGGAGTTTTCGGTTAAAACCGGGGATACCGTGGAGCAGGGGCAGCAGATCGGCAAGGTTGGGAATACCGGGTACACGACCAACCCCCATCTCCATTTTGAGGTATTCCTTAACGCCAAGCGAATTAACCCGCTTGAGGTATTGAAATAGAGGGAGTTTTGTGGTACAATCATGGCACTGTTATACGATAGGAGGAGTACGTGAGGCAGGCGCATTTTCCAAAGTATTGGGGTTCCTATGCGTAACTTGATTTTGCTTCTTATCGCATTTATCGCAGTAGTGACCTTTATCAGGGCCTATGACAAGCCAGATTCAGAGGCCATCAACGATTTGTCCCGGCAGGCTGCTGTCGAGATCAGGCTCAACGACTAGCGGCAGCTTATATGAATTTGAACGGTAACACGACAGCAGGGCAAAAAGCCATGCCGATTTCCGAGATGACCTTTGACACCCTGCTTGACGAAACCTGCGAGCGTCTTCTTGATAGGCAGGTGAAATACTCAATAGAGCGAATCCACGAGCTGGAAAAACGCCTTGATGTCCTGGAACGCGAGCTGGACGAATTCCTGCGAAAACGTTAGCAAGCAGGATTGTTATTCCTGGCCCGAGCGCGTTGGCAACCTGATTGCCTGCTTACCTTGCTCCCGGTCCCCTATCCCTGGTTTCTGTTCCCCTTAAAAAAAGCCTGATGCTGTCCCAGATGCGCCTGAAGATGTTTCCTTGCTGGTATTCCCTTCCCGTAAGCAGGCGCACCCGGTGGAGTTCGCCCTCGTCGTCTGAAAGTACCAGCCAGCCCACGGGCCAGGAAGCGGGCAGGGGGGCGACAAGCGGATCGCCGGCCTCGACCGAGAATCGAATCGTGTGGGCGCGATCCAGCGGCGAGGTAAAATCAAGCGGGCCCTGGGGACGCACGGAGGCCCATTTGTCCTTGCCCTTCCACAGGCGAAGCGGCTCGACCGATTCGGCGGCGGGGCGCACGGTTCTGAAATTATCGAAGGCCCAGGAGAGCAGGCGCTCGCCGTCACGGTCGCGTATGCGGTCGCCGCCGGGACGCGCCGGGGCGCCGAGGATCACCGCGAGAAAGCGGGTGCTGTTCCTCTGCGCGGTGAGGGCTATGTTGTAGCCGACCTCGTCAATGTACCCGGTCTTGAGGCCGTCCACGCCGGGAAAGGTCTTGAGCAGGGCGTTGCGGTTTGCCTGCACGATGGTGTTGGGTTTGCCGCGAAACGCTTCGGCCACGTTGCCGGCTTTGGGATAGGCAAATTCCAAAACCGAGTGGAAGTCGGCAAGGCTTTGGGGATGCAGGCGCAGGTATTCAAGGCAGAAGGCGGCAAACTCCGCGGCAGTGGTGATGTTGTACTCCGAAATGCCCGACGGCTCGACAAAGCTGGTTTTTGCCAGGCCCATGCGGCGGGCCTCCCAGGTCATCATGCCGGCAAAGTCCCGCACCGAGGGGGCAAAGCGCAGGGCCAGGGCAACCGCCGCGTCGTTCCCCGACGAAACCGCCAGCCCCAGCAAAATCTCCCCCAGCGTTACGATCTGCCCCGGCGCCAGGAACATCAGGCTGGAGCGGGGGGGCTGGTTAATCGCCCAGCTTTCAATCCCTATTGGCACCAGTTCGTCAAGCGAGGCCCTGCCGGCGCCAATCTCGCTCTGCACCAGGTGCATCGTCATCAGCTTGGCAAGGGATGCCGGGGGGATTTCCTCGAAAGGGTTTTTTGCGTACAGCACAGTCCCCGTTGCGGCATCGGCAAGCACCACCGCCTGCGAGCTTGTCTCCGGCGCTGTCGCAAGATGCGGAAGCAATAACGGCGTTGCGTTTAGGTTTAGCCAGGAGGTGTTTCCGTCCTGGGCATGGCCGCTTTGCGCGCACAGGGCCGCGCCGCAGACAAGTACAACCAGAAACCTGAGGGGCGCTTTTTTCAAAAGTCTGCCTGCCCGACGGCGCGGGGAAAGGGGATAACGTCCCTGATGTTTGCCATGCCGGTAACGTACTGGATCAGCCGCTCAAAGCCCAGGCCAAAGCCTGCATGGGGAACGGTGCCGTAACGGCGCAGGTCCAGGTACCAGGAATAATCCTCGACGTTCATCCCCATTTCGATCATGCGGGCGCAGAGCTTTTCCAGGTTTTCCTCGCGCTGGGAGCCGCCGATGATTTCACCCAGCCGGGGAACCAGCACGTCCATCGCCCGCACGGTTTTGCCGTCGTCGTTCAGCTTCATGTAAAAGGCTTTGATCTCCTTGGGGTAGTCGGTAACAATAACCGGGCCTCCGGCGACTTTCTCGGTGAGGAATTTTTCATGCTCGCTTTGCAAGTCGCAGCCCCAGCGTGGGGCAAACTCAAAAGAGATTCCCTTTGCCACCGCTTTTTCCAGTTCGGCAACCGCGTCGGTGTAGGTCATGTGAACAAACTTTGAATTCACCACCTGGCTCAGCGTGTCGATAATGCCCTTCTCGACATGGGCGTCAAAAAAGGCAAGGTCGTCGGCAAAGTCCTCCAGCGCGTTTTTGAAAATGAATTTTAGAAAATCCTCGGCAAGGGCCATGTTGTCGCCAAGGTCGGCAAAGGCCATCTCCGGCTCGATCATCCAGAACTCGGCCAGGTGCCGGGTGGTGTTGGAATTTTCGGCGCGGAAGGTCGGGCCGAAGGTGTACACCCGGGACAGTGCGAGGGCGCAGCATTCGGCCTCAAGCTGGCCGGAAACGGTAAGAAAGGTTTTCTTGCCGAAAAAATCTTTGGCAAAGTCAACTTTTTTCCCACTGCCCGAGGCCAGCGCCTCCAGATCGAGGGCTGTTACCTGGAACATCGCCCCCGCGCCCTCCGCGTCGCCTGCGGTGATGATGGGCGCGTGGATGTACTGAAAGCCGTGCTCGTTAAAGTAGCGGTGAATGGCAAAGGCCATGCGGCTGCGAACACGGGACACCGCGCCGAAGGTATTGGTACGGGGCCGCAGGTGGGCGATCTCCCGCAGGAATTCCAGCGAGTGCCGCTTTTTCTGCAAGGGGTAGGCCGCCGCCCCCAGGTACTCAGGCGTTGCGCTGCGGTTTTCCGCCGGAGCTTCCCCGACCACCTTCAACGATGTTGCCGCTACCTCCACGGCCTGCCCGGAAGCGGGGGAGGCTACCAGCAGCCCCTTGATGGCGACAGCCGTGCCGGTGCTAAGTTCGGCAAGCGCAGTTTCGGTTTCAGCGGCCAGCGCACCGGCGCTACGGTCAAAGGTGCATTGGATGCCCGCAAAGCAGGAGCCGTCGTTGACCTCGACAAAGACGAGGTTCTTCATTTCCCGCCTGGTCCTGACCCAGCCCCGGACATCCACCTTCTGGGACGAGGGAGCCTCGACGAGAATCTCGCTGATAAGTTTTGCAAGCATGGGTACAGTATAATGCAGGGAGTGGGGGCTGGGGAATAGGGAGTGGGGAATGGGGAATGAGGAGTGGGGAATGGGGAATGAGGAGTGGGGAATGAGAAATGGGGAATGAGGAATGTGGATTTAGGCGTACTATAACTGTATTCGCCTGCATTCGGCGTTTGACTATATTGCGCCTAACGTATATTATTTAAACAACGCCGCTTAATGATGTGTACCTAATGGGGTAAAGCCCTTGCTTATTGGTTTTTCCCGTTTTCCGGCCAGCGCTGCCGCCTCTGCCTTGAATTCCTTCGTGTAAACACGCCGTTCTGTGCCTTTCTTTTTCATCCTTACCTTTTCTCTCTGCTCTCTGCTCTCTGCTCTCTGCTCTCTGCTCTTTGCTCCTTCCCCTAACTCAGGGGCGAACCAGCCGGAAACCGAAGTAGCCGTACCATCTGTACGGGATGTAGATGCTGTAGTAGTAGCGATAGGCTGAACGGAGGTACTGCCCGCTGCTGCCCCACGACCCGCCACGAATTACCCGGAGGCCGCCAGAAACCGCCCCCAAGGGATCCGTTTCCCCATCCCCGGGGTACGCGCCGTACCGGTCCCAGCACCACTCATACACGTTCCCGTGCATGTCATGCAGGCCCCACGCGTTCGCGGGCTTTTTTCCCACCTCATGCGTCTTGCTCCCGCTGTTGGAACTATACCACCCCGTATCGTCGCTTATGCTCGCCCCGGTATTGTACGCGGTCGTCGTCCCGGCACGGCAGGCATATTCCCACTGCGCCTCCGTCGGCAAACGGTACCCAGTAGAGCCGGAAACTACCTGCACGGCGTTCCATGTCGAGTTGCTGCCCGTCGGCACGCTTCCCCACGCCGCCGGGTCGGTGCTCCCGCTTATGCTGTACGCGGGTGTCAGCCCCTCCAGCACGCTCACCTTGTTGCAGAATACCAGCGCATCATACCAGCTTACGCTCTCCACCGGCCTCCTTGCATCCGTCTCGCCCGCCGCAGGCGGCCTCCCGTTGGCCGTTGTAAAATAGCTGGGGTTTGCCCCCATCACCTCCTCGTACTGCTCCTGCGTTACCTGGTACTTGCCCATCCAGAAACCGCCCAGTGTTACCTCATGCTGGGTCTCACCGCTGTATCGGTTCGGCTCGCCTGCGGGGCTGCCCATCGTGAACGTCCCGCCAGAAATCGGCACCATTTCTATAAACGACCGCTCGGTCTGCGGGAACGCCGCCGTTACCACGCCGGAATTTGCGGCGTTGCCGACCGACGTCGCCCCAGCCACGGTAAAGAAGTCAGCCGCCACGCCGTCAAAGGTGTAGCCCTCTTCCGCTGCCAGCGTGATCGTCGCCGTGTACGCGGTTTCGCCGGCAAACGCGACCGGGGCCGCAGGGCTCCACGCCACGGTCCCCGTGTACTGCGCCGTCCCGGCAATTGCCGCCACCGGGGTTTCGTAGGTTAGCGGCGCGGTAACGCCGGGTATAGCCGCGATGGTGACGGGGACAGGGGGGCCGCCGGTTGCCGGGAACGCCGCAGTTACCACGCTGGAATTCCTGTCGTTGCTGGCCGATGCCCCCGCCACGGTAAAGAAATCCGCCGCCACGCCGGCAAAGGTGTAGCCGGGATTAGCCGTCAGCGTGATAGTTGCCGTGTACGACTCATACTCGGCAAAAGTACCCATTACCAGGGGCAACCATGACACGGCCCCCGTGTACTGCTCCGTCGCGCCAACCGCCGTTGCCGGGGGCCTGCCGGTTATCGGCTTGATAGCGCCGGGTATGGCCGCGATCGTAACGGGTTTGCTGCCGCCGCCACTGGGCGAGGGGCAGGCGGTAAAAGCCAGCGCGACAAGCGCAGCAACAGCCAAAGCTGAGGTGATTTTACGTGTGCTCATAGAATCCTCTCCTTTGGTTGTAAGATGCTTGGGAAACTGATGCCAACGACGCTATGCACTCCAGACAGGGGAGGCAACCAGGCATGGAGCGTGGAGCCAGAGACCCGTTGTTATAGCACTGCCATGTCCAATTGTTCGGTCAACGCGCTTATTACACGGCAGATGTGGTTCTCCGGCACGTAATTATCCAGGCATTCCGGCAGCAATGCAAGCTCCTTTTTATCGACCCCTGTCCTGTATCTCACTTTCCCGCTCCCAGTGTTAACCGGCTCATTATATCATATTAATAGCAATCTTGTCGGGTTTTTGCGCAGCCTGCATTCCTCATTCCTCATTGCCCATTGCCCATTGCCCATTGCTCTTTGCTCTCTGCTCTTTGCTCTTTCCCCCCAACGGTGCCTGTCGCCGCCTGAACTGACCTGTTTAGAAGTGCCGTTTAATCCCGGCTCGTTTCATAGTGAAAAATACGCCTTGACAAAAACAATAATAGGAACCATTATTAAATATGCTTTCCGGCAGTTCCAGAAAACACAGCAAAAAACGGGACGCGGTTCTCCAGGCCATTCTCTCCACCAAAACCCACCCGGGGGCAAGCTGGGTTTACCGGCGGCTCAAGCCCCATATACCCGGCCTTTCGCTGGGAACGGTCTACCGAAACATCAGCGTCTTGCGGGAGGAAGGCGCGGTTATTTCGGTCGGCGTGGTAGACGGCGAGGAGCGGTTTGACGGCAGAAAGGCATCCCACCCCCATTTTGTCTGCGAGAGATGCGGCTGCGTGAAGGACTTTACGAAGAAAGCCGAATCGGCCATTAGCTCGAAAATTTCGATTGAAATCCCCGGGTTTGTCATTGATAATAGAAAGACCGTGTTTTACGGTTTGTGCAAAACCTGTGCCGGGAGCCCAACCGCCCCCGCGCACGGTGATTAACGGAAAATCGGCGACAGGCCGTTGGCCCCAGGCCGTTAAATATTTTTGAGGAGTTCAACATGAAGAAATGGGTTTGTACAGTTTGCGGTTACGTGCACACGGGCGACAGCGCCCCCGATGCCTGCCCCACCTGCAAGGCGCCCGCGGCAAAATTCAAGCTGCAGGACGCGGCCGGCGGCTTTGCGGCAGAGCATGTGCTTGGTGTCGCCAAGGGCGTGGACGCCGACATCGTAAAGGACCTGCAAGCGCACTTTAACGGCGAATGCTGCGAAGTGGGCATGTACCTGGCAATGGCGCGGGTCGCCCACCGGGAAGGCTATCCCGAAATCGGCCTGTACTGGGAGAAAGCGGCCTGGGAAGAGGCCGAGCACGCCGCCAAATTCGCCGAGCTTTTGGGCGAGGTAGTCACCGACAGCACCAAGAAGAACCTCGAACTGCGGGTCGAGGCCGAGCACGGTGCCTGCGCCGGCAAGACCGACATTGCCAAGCGCGCCAAGGAAAAAGGACTGGACGCGATCCACGACACCGTCCACGAGATGGCAAGAGACGAGGCCCGCCACTGCGCCGGTTTCAAAGGCCTGCTGAAACGCTATTTCTAAGTAGGGACTAGGGAATAGGGACTAGGGAACAGGGAATAGGGACTGGGGAACAGGGACTAGGGACTAGGGAACAGGGACTAGGGTTCGTTGTCCGCCCCCCAGTCCCTAGTCCCCAACCCCCAGTCCCTATCCTGTCCCTATCCCGTCTCTACTTGTTCTGAGGTATACCTGGGATTGTGGCAAAGCCCCGTTCCAGTTCCTCGTCCGTGGGAACGTGATCGCTCATCGTCTTGCTGTTGTACGACTGGTAGGCGGTCATGTCGAAAAAGCCCGTCCCGCTCAATCCAAACAGAATCACTTTTTTCTTGCCGGTTTTCGCGCACTCGACCGCCTCGTCAATGGCGGCCTTGATCGCGTGGGAGGATTCCGGCGCGGGAAGTATGCCCTCGGTTTTCATGAAGCGGAGAGCCGCGTCGAAAACATCGGTCTGCACCTCGGCGCGGGCCTCAAGATGGCCGTCGTGGAAAAGTTTTGAAAGGATCGAACTCATGCCGTGGTAGCGCAGGCCGCCCGCGTGGTTGGCCGAGGGGATAAAGCCGTTGCCCAGGGTCTGCATCCGCATCAGCGGGGTGGTCATCGCCGTGTCGCCGAAATCGTAGGCAAAGCGGCCGCGTGTCAGCGACGGGCAGGAGGCGGGTTCCACGGCGATGAAGCGGGTATTTGACTTCCCGGCGAGTTTCTCCCCCATGAAGGGAGCGATAAGCCCGCCGAGGTTGGAGCCGCCGCCCGCGCAGCCGATGATCACGTCGGGCTTAATCCCGTACTTGTCCAGCGCAGTCTTGGCCTCCTGCCCGATGATCGACTGGTGGAGCAGTACGTGGTTGAGCACGCTGCCCAGCACGTAACGGCATCTGTCGGTTTTCAGCGCGTGCTCGATGGCCTCGGAGATGGCGCAGCCCAGGGAGCCGCCGGTGTCGGGGTTTTTCTCCAGGATTTTCCGCCCGGACTCCGTGGTGCTGGACGGCGAGGGGATCAGGTTGGCGCCGTAGGCTTCCATCAATGCCTTGCGGTAGGGCTTCTGCTCGGAACTGATCTTCACCATGTAGACCGTCAGGTCGAGGCCGTAAAAGGCGCAGGCCATCGCCATCGCCGTGCCCCACTGCCCCGCGCCCGTCTCCGTGGCAAGCGAGGTAAGCCCTTCCTCCTTCGCGTAATACGCCTGCGGCCCCGCCGAGTTGAGCTTGTGCGAGCCGGAGGTGTTGGTTCCCTCGAACTTGTAGTAAATCTCAGCCGGGGTTTTCAGGTGCTTCTCCAGAAAGTACGCCCGGACAAGCGGGGACGGGCGGTAGGCGTTGTAGAAATCAAGGATGCCGTCGGGAATGGGGATAAGGCGGGTGCTGTCGTCCAGTTCCTGCTTGACCAGTTCCTTGCAGAACACCGGCCCCAGGTCTGCGGCGGTGGCGGGCTGCAAGGTCCCCGGGTGCAGCATCGGGTCCGGCTTTTCCTTCATGTCGGCCCTCAGGTTGTACCAGAATTTGGGCATTTCATCCTCGTTAAGGTAGATGCGGGTCGGGATCTTTTGTGCCATAGTCTTTTCTTCCTTTCAGGGGGTTCCTGCCCCTGTCTTTGGTTTCCGTTTCTGTAAATAGAAACGCTTCTTTATACAGAAACATACCGCACTAATCAAACTTTGTCAAGGGGAAATTGAAAATTTAATTGGCCCAGAAGGTGCAAGGCATATTTGCGGTTATACCCGGTGGTTTTGACCAGCTCGTCGAGGATGCGCGTCTTCTCTTTCCTCCCCCCTCCCCATTCCCCACTGCTCTCTGCTCATTGCTCATTGCTCATTGCTCATTGCTCATTGCTCATTGCTCTTTACTCTTTGCTCTTTGCTCTTTGCTCCCCCCCCCTCTTGCAAAATAAGCCTGTAGCAGATAGTATTCAGCCAGGGGATAGCGGCGCGGACACAGCGTCGCTACAACTTTCCCAAGCATCTTACAACCAAAGGAGAGAGTTCTATGAACACACGTAAAACCGCGGCGGCCCTGGCGTTTGCCGCGCTTGTCGCGCTGGCTTTCACCGCCTGCCCCTCGCCCGGTGGCGGCAATGGCGACAGCCGCGTTAGCATCGCCGCCATAACGGGCGTTACCGCGCCGGCAACCGGGCGAGCGCCGGTAACGACGATTGCGCCAACGGATCAGTACACGGGAACCGTGTTATGGTCGCCCTTGGTGTGGGGGACTTTTGCCGCCACAACGCCATACACGGCGACCATCAGGCTGAGGGCAAATCCCGGCTACGCCTTTGACGGCTTGGCGGCTGGCTTCTTCACCGTGGAGGGGGCGACATCGGTTGGCAACGCCAAGAATTCCGGCGTGGTAACGGCGGTGTTCCCGGCAACCGGCGCCCCCCCCGTCGCCGTTACGATCGCGGCCATACCCGGCGTTGTCCTGCCTGCCACCTACGCAACCCCGGTGACGGCAATTACCGAAACTGACCAGTACACCGGCACCGTGGCGTGGAACCCCGCGCCCCCGGGCGTGTTTGCCGGCGAAACCGTATACACGGCGATTATCAGCCTGGCGGCCAAAGAGGGCTACACCTTTACCGGGGTGGCGGCGAATTTCCTTACCGTGGCTGGGGCGACGTCGGCAAGCAACACCAGGAATTCCGGCACGGTTACGGCAGCGTTCCCGCAGACCGCACCGTCGCTTGTAATTGAAATGGCGCAGATTTCCGGCGGGACCTTCATTATGGGCAGTCCCATGACCGAGCCAGACCGGTACAGCGATGAGACGCAGCATTCGGTAACGCTGGGCGGTTTTTCGATGGGCAAATACCAGGTAACGCAGGCGCAGTACGAGACAGTGATAGGGGCTAACCCCAGTTATTTTACAACGGCCAATGGCAGGCCGCCTGCGGCAGGAGAAACGGATGAAAACCGCCCCGTGGAAACGGTAAGGTGGTACGACGCGCTGGTATTCTGCAACAGGCTGAGCATGGCGGAAGGCTTGAGCCCGGCGTACAGCATAAGCGGGAGCACCGACCCGGCGGCGTGGGGAAGCGTGCCGACGGGCAGCAACTCGACATGGAACGCTGTCGTGGTTGTTGAGGGCTCCACTGGCTACCGCTTGCCGACGGAGGCGCAGTGGGAGTACGCGTGTCGCGCCGGTACGACGACGGCGTACAATACCGGGGAAACGATAACCAACGATACGGGGTGGTATTCCAGCAACAGCGGGAGCAGGACGCATGAGGTGGGAAAGAAGCCCGCGAACGCATGGGGCCTATACGACATGCACGGGAACGTGTGGGAATGGTGCTGGGACTGGTATAGCAGTTCCTATTACACGAGCGACGCCGCTGCTGGCTCCTACCGGGTGTGACGTGGCGGGTCGTGGGGCAACGACGGGCAGTACCTCCGTTCGGCCTAGCGGAGCAGCCTCATCTACCCGATCTACAGGGACAGCCACATCGGTTTCCGGCTGGTTCGCCCCTGAGTTCTGCGGCTCCGCAGGGCCGGGAGCGTAGCCGCCGCCTGCCTCAGCAGGCGGGGAGCGGAGCGTACGTGCCCTGCGGTCCCGGGAGCG
>JAISSG010000085.1 GCA_031273185.1 Treponema sp.
TAAACCTTGCGATGTTCTGCCTGTACGGGCTTGCCATCAAGCAGGACTTCGTCGCCGGGGAGGACCTTGCTGCCCGGCGATGAAATTGTCGCGCCGTTAACGCTGACCCTTCCCGCCGCGATGATCTCCTCTGCGGCGCGGCGCGAGGCAATGCCCGCGTGGGCGAGGAAAACCTGTAGCCGCTGGCTTTCACCCATCTATAAGTTCCCCTTCAAGGGCAAAGCGATCCTGGTCGCTTTCGCTGAGCCGGGGCAGGTCGGCGATGGAATTCAGCCGGAATAGTTTGAGGAATTCCTTGGTCGTGCCGTATTGTACCGGCTTGCCGGGAACGTCCTTTTTACCCACCTCGCGGATCAGGCCCTTTTCCAGAAGCAGGTGGATCATGTTGTCCGGCGAAACGCCACGGAAGCCTTTTATCTCCGCCTTGGTAATGGGCTGGGAATAGGCGATGATGGAAAGGGTCTCCATAGCGGCGCGGGAAATTTTCCCGTCGTTTTTTTTGCCGTAGCGGTCTTTCAGGTTTTCCCAGTACTCCCGCTTCGGCGAGATCATAACGCCGCCGCCTATCCTGGAAAGCTCAAGGCCGGAGTCTTCCAGCGCGTAACGCTCGCCCAGCCGTTCCAGCGCTTCCTTGACGATTTCCTTGGAGAGCCCGGAAATACGGCTAATGCCGGCCTCGTCAACCGGCTCAGATTCCATGTAGAGTATCGTTTCGATTAACGCCGTTTCTTTATGAAACGCAGTTTCTTTTTGCAGATTTTCAGCCAATGGCAACTCCGGTTCGTGGTTTTATAAGAATGTCGCCAAACATCCGGTTTTGGAGCATGACGATCAAGCGCATCTTTACCGCCTCCAGAACGGCAAGGAGGGCGCACACAACGTCCATCACGGAACGTGTTTTAACAATAAGGTCGGTTAGGCGGCATTCGCCTTTGTCTTCCAGCAACTCATTGAGCAGGGTGATCTTTTCGTTAACCGTCACTTCCTCGTACAGATCGACTAAATGCTCCCTGCTGATGTTCCGTATTATTGCCGAAAACGTCTTCATCAGGCTCCAGATGTCAACGTTCTCCCATAGATCGGCATCGGTAAAGGGCAGGTTGTGCTGGAGCTTGCGCCGCTCAACCACCCACTCTGCTTCTTTCTCCTTTTCCTCCATCAGCTCGGAGAGTTTTTTGAATTTCTGGTACTCGATCAGCCGCTCGACCAATTCCTGGCGGGGATCGCCGAGATCGCCGTCGTCCTCAACCTCGACCGGCAGCAGTGTCCGCGACTTTATCAGCAGCAGCATCGCCGCCATCGCGTGGAATTCGGTAACATCCTCAAGGTCCATAGCCTCGGCGTAGCGCAGATAGTCCAGGTACTGCTCGGTAATTTTGGCAATGGGGATGTCATAAATGTTGATCTCGTTCTTTCGGATTAGGTACAGCAGCAAATCCAAAGGGCCTTCAAAATCATCCAGTTTGAAACTGCGCGCCCCCCCCGCGCCCGTGGGTTCCATTGCGGCAATTATACCCGAAAATATGGGGACTAGGGAATAGGGATTGGGGACTGGGGACTGGGGACTGGGGACTAGGGACTGGGGACTAGGGACTGGGGACTAGGGAATAGGGATTGGGGACTGGCGTATTCCCCAGTCCCCAGTCCCCGTTCCCTATAAAAGAACCTGTTCTTTTGCCTTTTCCGCTTTTTCCGCTTTTGCCGGTTTGGGCGCGGCTTCGGCTGTTTCGGGCTTGGCAGGCTGGGCGGGCGCAGTAACAATAGCGGCAGGCGGCTCCTTGCCGGGGAATATCTGGTTGTACAGCTTGACTTCCAATTCCCGGGCAAAGTCGAGGTGTTGCTCAAGGTAGTCGCGGGCGTTGTCCCTGCCCTGCCCCACCTTCTCCTCGCCGTAGGAATACCACGCGCCCTTCTTGTCGATGATGTTGTACTTGACGGCGCAGTCGAGAAGGCTGCCGATGCGGGATATGCCCTTGCCGAACATCAGCTCAAGCTCGGTGCGCCGGAACGGGGGGGCTACCTTGTTTTTCACCACTTTTACCCGAACCCGGTTGCCGATTGCGTCGGTGTCCTTGCCCGCGTCGATGGTTTCGGTTTTGCGTACCTCAAGGCGCACCGACGAATAGAACTTGAGGGCGTTGCCGCCGGTGGTGGTTTCGGGGTTGCCCATGAACACGCCGATCTTCATGCGTATCTGGTTGATAAAGATCAGCACCGTGCGCGACTTGCCAATAGTGGCGGTGAGCTTGCGAAGCGCCTGGCTCATCAGCCGCGCCTGCGCCCCCATCTGCGCGTCGCCCATTTCCCCCTGAATCTCGGCCTGGGGGGTCAGCGCCGCGACCGAGTCCACGACGATAACGTCCACCGCGCCTGAACGAACGAGGCTTTCGGTGATTTCCATCGCCTGCTCGCCGTTGTCCGGCTGCGAGACCCACAGGTCGTCGATGTTGACGCCGAGGTTTTTGGCATACAGGGGGTCCAGCGCGTGCTCGGCGTCGATGAAGGCGGCTGTTCCGCCAAGCCTCTGCGCCTCGGCAATGGCGTGGAGCGCCAGCGTGGTCTTGCCCGAGGATTCCGGGCCGAATATCTCGATGATACGCCCCCTCGGATAGCCGCCGACTCCCAGCGCCTCGTCCAGCAGTATCGAGCCGGACGGCACAACTTCGATGCCGGACGCGTTGTCATGCGAGCCCAGCTTTATCAACGATCCTGCGCCAAACTGCTTCTCGATTTGCAGGCGGGCCGCTTCCAGGGCTTTTGCCTTTTCCTCCGGCGCGGTGTTGGGATCGCCCCTCGTTTTAGTTTTCTCATCGCTGCTTGATTTAGCCATAACTATCTCCCTCCCTCTATATGGCGCAAGATCGCATTTTGCTTTAGTGTTTTGCCCACTATAACAGCTTTTTTTCCAATTGCCTAGCATTCCATGAAGCCCAATAAAAACGGAAGGGGATATGCTCAAACCAAATATCAAACCCTGGACGGAGATACCGGCATGCCGAGCGGATGGAGCCCCTTGCCAGGCGGCAGAAGGTTACGGCAAAACAGCGGTGTACCCGGGAGGACTTCGCCCATTGCTTGCGGGATTTAGCCGAAACACAGTATCCTGGCGCGGAAAAATCATATTAGTTATGGATAACCTGGTTTTCTGCCTGACATGGCTGTGCTCTCCTTGCGCCGCTGGTGGGGAGCCCTCGCTCTCTTCCCTCAGGCCCACTCGCTCCGCGCTTGACGCGCTCCGCTCCGCGCCCCCGCCCGCTTGACGCAGGCGGAGCGCTCCGCTTTCTAATCCCCATTGCTCTTTGCTCTTTGCTCTTTGCTCATTGCTCTTTGCTCCTTGCTCATTTGCTAGGGGCGAACCAGCCGGAAACCGATGTTGTCGTGCTTGTAGACCGGGAGGTAGCTGATGAAGTAGTAGCGAGAGGCTGAACGGAGGTACCGCCCGAGGGTGCCCCACGACCCGTCACGAATCACCCGGTAGCCGCCAGAAACCGGGCCGGACGGGTCGTTCTGCGCACCGCTGGGGTAATCATCGTACCAGTCCCAGCACCACTCCTCCACGTTCCCGTGCATGTCGTACAGGCCGTAATTATTCGTGCCATAGCTTCCCACCACAGCCGTCCTGCCCAAGTACACGCCAGATGGGTCTTCATATTCTCCGTCAGGCAGTTTGTAGGCGTATTCTCCATAAAAATTAGCCATATCCCCGGTTATTTTGGTCCCGTCCCCTATCCCGAACGGCTTTGTGGCGGTCTCCGTTGCTTTGTCCTGGTAATCCCCCCGGCACGCGTACTCCCACTGCGCCTCCGTCGGCAGACGGTACCCGTTGGCGGACGGGTTTGGCGTTACCAGCCATTTGTACGTGTCGTATGAATTCGTGTTGTCCGGATCGCTGGTGGTCTTGTCGATGGTATAGTAAGGGGTCAGACCCTCCCTCTTGCTCAGCTTGTTGCAGAACTCCACCGCGTCGTACCAGATCACGTTGTACACCGGGTAATTAGGCCCTACGCCACAGCCGCTGTACCAGTCCTGGTAGCTGGGATTACTCCCCATCACCTCCTCGTACAGCCCCTGCGTCACCTCGTACTTGCCCATCCAAAAACCGCTGACCGTCACCGAGTGCTGGGTCTCGTCGCTGTCCCGCTCCGGCTCGCTCGCGGGGCTGCCCATCATGAAAGTCCCGCCCGGTATCCACACCATAGCCTTGGCCTCGGCGAGGTTGCTGGGGGTGTCGGGGTCCTTCCCTCCTGTTGGGCTCGGGCAGCCCATTACCAGCAGAGCCGCCAGCAAAACCCAAGAAACCACATCTTTTTTCTTCATACAAATTTCCTTTGCAGTGTTTTTTGTCGGCTCCGACATCAATAAAAAGAGAAGAGAAAAAAGAGAGCGCGGGGGAGAAGGCCCAGCGAAGCGGCTGTTTCCGGCACGAGCCTGGCAACCCTCCTTGCATTGGGTTTTTGGGGTCAGGGGTTGTTGTCCGAACTATTGGGGGCAACCCGAAAGCTTATCGGATTCCGAACAGCTATCCTCATTCCCTGATCCCCATTCTCCATTCCCCATTCCTCGCTCTCTTCCCTCAGGCCCACTCGCTCCGCGCTTGACGCGCTCCGCTCCGCGCCCCCGCCCGCTTGACGCAGGCGGAGCACTCCGCTTTCTAATCCCCATTTCTCTTTGCTCTTTGCTCTTTGCTCTTTGCTCCTTGCTCATTTGCTAGGGGCGAACCAGCCGGACACCGAAGCTGCCGTACCCGTAGCTCGGGCTGCCGTCGTAGTCCCGCCAGGCTGAACGGAGGTACTGCCCGTTGTCGTACCACGACCCGCCACGAGACACCCGGTAGGAGCCAGAAACAGGCCCGGACGGGTCGGCCTGCGCCGCGCTGGAGTACGCTCCGTACCCGTACCAGTCCCAGCACCACTCCGCCACGTTCCCGTGCATGTCATAAAGCCCCCATGCGTTAGGGGCAAAACTCCCAACTGGCATCGTCCTCGCCCGGTATACCCCGGCGGGGCTCCCGTTGTACAGATTACTCGTCCCGTCGAAATTCGCCTGATCCGTGGTGATCTGCTTGGTTCCCCAGCTTGTCCCATTGTGAAAATTAAACGGCGTGGTCGTCCCCGCCCGGCAGGCGTACTCCCACTGCGCCTCCGTCGGCAGGCGGTAACCGTTGGCGCTTGTGTTCCGCGTTACCTGCCATATGCCGTAGTAGTAATAGTCGGAGTCGTAATAATAGTCTTCGTCTACGTCCCTCTGCGGCACCCAATTCGGATCTCTGGTATTCTTGTCGATGATATAGTAAGGCGTTAAGCCTTCCTTTTCGCTCAGCCTGTTGCAGAACTCCACCGCGTCGTACCAGTCTACGCCCTCCACCGGCCGCCTGGCAGGGTTCTCCCCGTCAACAGCCGTGGTAAAATAGCTGAGGTTAGTCCCCATAACCTCCTCGTACTGCTCCTGCGTTACCTCGTATTTGCCCATCCAGAAACCGCTCAGCGTTACCTGGTGCCGCGGATGCTCATCGCCATAGCTGCTTGGTTCGCTGCTGGGGCCGCCCATCGTGAAGGTCCCGCCGGAAACCCACGCCATATCTATAATTGTGTTTTCGAGCGGGTTGCTGCCGGTTGCCGGGAACGTCGCATTAACCACGCGGGAATTTTTGTTGTTGCCAACCGATGCCGCCCCCTCCACGGTGAAGAAGTCAGCCGCCACGTCGGCAAAGGTAAAGCCGGGATTAGCCGACAGCGTGATCGTCGCCCTGTATGCCGTTGACGGGGCAAAAGTTCCCGTTACCGGGGGCGACCATGACACGGTTCCCGTGTACTGCGCCGTCCCGGCAATCGTCGTTGCCGGGGCCTGGCCGGTTGCCGGCGGGGTGACGCCGGGTATGGCGGCAATGGTAACGCGGCTGTAGCCATTGCCGCCATCGTTGGGGCAGCCTATTACCAGCAGAGCTGCCAGCAAACCCCAAGAAATCACCTCTCTTTTTTTCATATAAAATCTCCTTTGCGGTGTTTTGCCGCCGCCGGCATCAATAAAAAGAGCAAAGAGCAAAGAGAAAAAAGAGAGCGCGGGGGAGAAGGCACGGCTGTCTCATCATTCCCGCGCTCCCTGCAAGTTACGGCAATATGCCTAGATTGAGATTTTAATCCAATCCATCCCTCAGTACCCACTTGAGGGAAGAAGGGTCGCCCAGGGACCATTGCTCCTTGACAATCATGCCGCCGGTTGACTCATGTGTGTATGTGCCTTTCCAATGTATCGCGTTCCAGCCTTTTTTAAGCGCAAGATTAAAACTTTTGGTGGTGGCGCCACCGATGGTTTTCCCAATCCCGGTTATGGTAAGATCACGATCGACGTACGCATACCCCACATGATCCAGAGTCTCCGTGGCAGAAGCGTTGCTTGCTTCTTTGTATGTCCTGCTTCTCCTGAACAATAAACCTTGGACATAGTTAGAGGCCGAATCTACTGAGTAAAATAAGTAAAAAAAAGTACCCTGTACAGTACTGTCGCTGAATTCTACATCATCATAATCCCCATAACTCCCCAACTCCCCAAACACATCCTCAAAAAAAGTAGCCGGATACAACGTTTCTGGTACTCCAATGGAATACTGGAACATCCCGTTTGTTATGGCCCCGATCCCGCCGAGGCCATTATCGTCAATATCCACAGTACCGTTGAATCTCTCGTAGCTGATGCTGCGATTTATCGGGCTCTGTTTTTCCAGCCACACCTCGCCGAAAAGTTCCAGTTCATCCCCCCGAATGGTAGCTCCGCCGCCGCCATTGCCGCCATCGTTGGGGCAGCCCGTTACCAGCAGAGCCGCCAGCAAAGCCCAAGAAACCACATCTTTCTTCTTCATACAAAACCTCCTATGCGGTGTTTTTGCCGCCGCCGGCATTATTTCAATTTCCATGCGGAAATTTATGCAATATAACCTGCCTCAAGGCAGGGCGGGTACAGTCCGCCAAAGGCCAGGTTCGGCCTGCCCAACCAGGCCTTTGGCCAAGGCTGGAACGCGCCCCGGTTCCAGGCTTATCTCAGCATCCTATTCCAGGCTGGAATGCATCCCAGTTCCAGGCTATATCAGACCCCTATTCCAGGCTGGAATGCATCCCAGTTCCAGGCTGTATCAGACCCCTGATATAGGCTATATCAGACCCCTGATACAGCCTGTATCACGCTTACGCTTCCTCCAATGTGAAGCCGCTCGTTATCGTGCGGACGGTTTTCAGGAAAACATTGCCCGAACCCGAGTACTGCGTCCGTATCTCTATCCTGTTGTGCTGGCGCTCCGTCCTGGGCGCTATGCCGATTATCCTGGACGGGGTGTTCTCCGCTATGCGCGTCACCTTCACCGCGCCGGACGGGTCGTCCACCGGCACAAAGTACACCCCCACCCCAGGGTCGTCCCCCGCCACCTTGATCTTGTGCCCGTGGATGACGAACTGGTCGCCCGGCACGTACAGGGCGTTTACCGAGTTCTCGTCCGTGTCGATAAACTCGTCCACCCAGCCGGAGGGGTCCGCTATCCCCTCGACGTCCACGGCGATGTGCCCGGCAAGCCTGCGCAGTTTGGGGCGGGTGTGGAAGCGGAAGGTGATCGGGTGCTTCTTGTGGTCGTGGATTTCCGCCGCCGTGTCGAACGTGCCGCCGACGTTGGGGTGCACCGAGTAGTACCCGGTGTTGACGGAGAACCCGTCGCAGAGCTGGTACGCCGCCTCGTCGAAAAACTGTTTCACGTTCTCGACCAG
>JAISSG010000003.1 GCA_031273185.1 Treponema sp.
TGTACGTTTTATTGATAATTTTCTTTGCATATTTCTACACCCAGGTAAGCCTGAACCCCATAGAGATCGCCAAGCAGATACGGGAAAACGGGGGCTCGATTCCGGGGATCAGGACGGAGCGCATCGAGGAATATCTTACCAGGATACTCAACCGCATCGTGCTGCCCGGTTCGCTGTACCTGGCGCTGATCGCGGTAATACCCACGTTTATCCAGTGGGCGTTTAATTTTCCAACGTCGATTTCCTACCTCATGGGCGGCACGAGCCTCCTGATTTTGGTGGGCGTTGACCTTGACACGATGTCCCAGATCGAGGGGCTGCTGAAAATGCACCACCACGAGGGCCTGACCAAAAGGGGACGGCTGCGGGGCAGGAACCTGTAAAGGGATAGAGGAGAACGGAGCGATGAAAGTCAGAACCAGCGTAAAGCCGATCTGCGACAAGTGCAAAGTCATTAAACGGAACGGGATCATCCGCATTATTTGCGAGAACCCGAAACATAAACAGAAGCAAGGCTAGGAGAATTTTATGAAACGACGTTTCATATTCGATTTTAATGTGCGGCGCGCCAACAAGGTTGGCGAAGCCAGCCGCACGAGGTAGAGGTTAGCATGGCGCGTCTTGTGGGGGTTGACCTCCCGAATAAACACGTCAACATTGCGTTGACCTACATTTTTGGTATCGGCAGGCCCAGCGGGGACGAGATCTGCAAAAAGGCAAAGATAGACCCCCGGCGGCATATCAACGATCTGTCGCAGGAAGAACTGAACGAACTGCGGCAGATCATCGAAAGCGACTACAAGGTCGAAGGCCGAATGAGAACAGAAGTCGCGCTGAACATCAAGCGGCTGATGGACATTGGCTGTTACCGTGGACTGCGGCACCGCAAGGGGCTGCCGGTTCGGGGCCAGCGCACCAGGACCAATGCCCGCACCCGCAAGGGCAAGAAGAAAACCGTCGCCGGGAAGAAGAAGTAGGAGGAGTGAGTGGCTGCGACCAGTAAAAGTACGAAAAAACGAAAGGAAAAAAAATCGGTTTATGAGGGGAAGGTCTTTATCCAGGCAACCTTCAACAACACGATCGTCACCATAACCGACCTCATGGGGAACGCCGTTTCTTGGGCAAGTTCCGGGCAGTTGCAGTTCAAGGGGGCGAAAAAATCCACCCCTTTCGCCGCGCAGAGCGTCACCGAGACCGCCGCGCAGAAGGCGATACAGGCGGGCCTGAGGGAAGTGCATGTATACGTCAAGGGCCCCGGCATCGGGCGGGAATCGGCGATACGCCAGCTTGGGGTAATGGGGATCAAGGTCAAATCAATCAGCGACGTTACCCCCATCCCCCACAACGGCTGCCGTCCGCGAAAGACGCGGCGCATATAGGAGAAGGACATGGCAAGATATACCGGCCCTGTGTGCAGGATGTGCAGGGCAGAGCAGAAAAAGCTGATGCTGAAGGGCGACCGCTGCAAAAGCGACAAGTGCCCCGTCAACCGCAAACGCGCCGCGCCGGGCAAAGACCCCAAAGGCCGGGCGGGCAAACGCTCGGACTACGGCATACAGCTTCGGGAAAAGCAGAAGCTCAGGAGAATCTACGGGATGCAGGAGAAGCAGTTCAGCCTCTTTTTCGAGCGCGGCCTGCGTATGCCCGGCATCACCGGCGAGAACCTCTTCGTGCAGTTGGAGCGGCGGCTTGACAATGTCGTGTACCGCCTTCGTTTTGCCACGTCCCGCAGCCAGGCGCGGCAGATCGTGTCGCACGGCCACATCCTGGTCAACGGCAAGAAGGTCAACATCCCCTCGTACCTGGTGAAGGCCAACGACGAGATCAGCATAGCCGAGAAGAGCCGGGGCCTGACAGTGATCAAGGACTCGCTGAAGGAATTCGGCAAGGCGGGGGTTATGCCCTGGCTTTCCCTCAATCCCGACGCGATGAAGGGCAAGTTCCTGGCCGCGCCGCAGCGCAGCGATATTTCCGACCTCGGCGATATCAAGGAACAGATGATCATCGAATACTATTCTAAATAAGGAGACCCCATGGCCCGTAAGAACCTTATCAAGGGATTCAAGTGCCCCAAAAGTATTAACTTTGAACTCGGCGATCTTCGTTCCAACTACGGAAAGTTTACCGCCAGCCCCTTTGAGCCGGGGTTTGGCACGACCATCGGGAACACCCTGCGCAGGGTGCTCCTTTCCTCGATCCAGGGATACGCGATCACCGCCGTGAAAATCACCTCCACCGACACGGAGGGCACGGTGCATAATATCTCAAGCGAGTTCGAGACGATACCCAACATTGTCGAGGACACGCTGGAGGTGATCAACAACCTCAAGCAGATGCGGCTGAAACTGCACGGCGACGTGGAGCAGGAAACCCTGCTGTACGAATGGTCGGGCAGGATGGACATTACCAGCGGCTTGTTCGAGCGGCCAGGGCAGGTCGAGGTGATCAACAAGGACCAGCACATCATGACGCTGATGGACGGTGCCACCGTCGGGCTGGAAATCCAGATTGATCTTGGCAGGGGCTATGTTCCCTCCGAGGTGAACGAGGCCTATGTCGAGGTAATCGGGACCATCCCGCTGGACGCGATGTTTTCGCCGGTGAAGAAAGTCAAGTTCGCCGTGGAGCCTACCCGCGTGGGACAGCGCAGTGACTACGACAAGCTGGTGCTGGAGATATGGACCGACGGCACCGTCAAGCCGGAGGACGCGCTTGCCGAGGCTGCAAAGATCGCCAAGGATCACTTCACCGTGTTCATCAATTTTGACGAGAACAACCTCGGCCTTGACGACGACGACGATGACGACAACGAGCTGGTTCGGGCAATCCTGAACACCCCGGTTGACGAGCTGGAGCTTTCGGTTCGTTCATCGAACTGCCTGAAAAACGCTGACATAAAAACCATAGGGGAGCTGACCCGCAAAACCGAGGACGATATCGGCAAGACCCGGAATTTCGGCAAGAAGTCCCTCCAGGAGATCAAGGAAAAACTCAAGGAGTGGAACCTTGGCCTGGGGATAACCGACACCAAGATACTGAAGAATGCGGCTCGGATGATGCCCCAGAAGGAACCGGAAGATGAATCATAGAAGCGGATTTAACCCACTCCAGCGGATGGCGGCGCACCGCAAGGCGCTGCACCGCAGCATGGTAACGAGCCTGTTTCGCCACGAGCGGATCAGCACGACAAAGGCAAAGGCGCTGGAGATTCGCCGCACCGCGGAAAAAATGATCACCCGCGCCAAGGTTGATTCGGTGCACAATAGGCGGCTTGTCTCCGCCCGCCTGTACGACGAGGGCGTTTTGGCCAAGCTCTTTACCGACATTGCGCCGAGGATGAAGGAACGGGGCGGCGGCTACACGAGAATTCTCAAGCTGGGACAGCGGCAGGGCGATGCGGCGCAGATGGTGATCCTCGAACTGGTGGACTACAAGCTGGACGTTGAGGGCACTGACAAAAAAGCCAAGCAGAAAGAAGCCAAGGCCAAGGAAAAGAAAGAGAAGGCCAGGGATAAGGAAGATGCCAAAGCCACCGCCAAAGGCGAAGCCTCTAAAAAGGACAAGGGAGAAAAATAATGGGAAAGACACATAGAGGCAAGGGAATAAAGGAACTGTTCGCCCGTGGCAGGGGAGTGTGCCCGGCCTGCGGGACAGGCGGCATAAAGGTCCTGTACGAGCAGGATGCCGGCGGCCAGAAGGTAAAGGTCTGCAAGCCCTGCAAGGCGGCGATCAAGCACGGGAAGAAAAGCGTCCCCGCCCCTGCCGCCCCGGCAGCCGCCGAGTAGGGCAGCATCCCCCGCGCCTTTTCCGAGCGACGCATGAGCGACGACAGCCTTGTCTGGAAGGAAGAGGGCCGCAAAAGAATTTCCGACTTCCGCATATTCTCGGTTAACGAAAGCTACTGTAGGTCCCCCGATGATCGTTTGAGAACCTACACGGTCATTGACTCGGCTGACTGGGCCATCGTTGTGCCGGTGCTGGAAACGCCGCAGGGAAAGCAATTTGTCATGGTGCGGCAATGGCGGCACGGCTCCCGCTGCATGAGCCTTGAGTTTCCCGGCGGCGTGTTCGAGCCGGGCGAGAACCCGCTTGAGGCGGCGGCGCGGGAACTGCTGGAGGAAACCGGCTACCAGCCGGGGTCGATACGAAAGATTGGCGAGTTCAGCCCCAACCCGGCGATTATGTCCAACAGGTCGCATTTTTTCCTTGCCGAGGACCTGGTCAACACCGGCAGGCAGGCGCTTGATGCCGACGAGTTCGTCGAGGTGGAACTGGTCAGCGAGGAAGCCGTGATAGGCGGCATGGGCAAGCCGCCGTTCATCCACGCCCTTATGGGCAGCGCCCTTGTATTGTACTTGCAGCAGAAAGGCTGAATGCGTTATTTTCCTGTTTCTAAATATTTTTGAAATTTCCGGCATCTTTCTTGAAAAATCGCCAATAATGGGATATTATTCTGCTATGACGATGGCAACGCAGGCACACTATCGCCACGGCAACGGTTCCCCAATACCGTCCGGCGTTATACGTCTGGCCCCCCCCCCCCCCCCCCCCCACCCCCCCACCCCCCACCCCACCCCCCCC
>JAISSG010000074.1 GCA_031273185.1 Treponema sp.
CCTTTACGGCCAAGATCAATATTGGCCGCCGCTTCATATACGCTACTTAGTAAGCCAGTCAGATCCAAATTCAGCCTCTGCTTCCGACAAGTTCCAACCGCCGTCTATGAGAAAGTCCACGCCTATTTTTTCTTTAGCAACTTTCGCTAAATAGGGGGGCATGGGGATTGATCTTGTAATGCGGCTATAACCTTCTTCATCTCCTGCTTGCCTTAACAAACAAGCCTTATTGGATAAGGCTAGTTTTTCGTCAAATTTCATGGTTTGGGTTTGCGGCATACGCTATTCTCCTTGATTTTGAGTATAACAGCCGATGAGAGCCTTAATCAAGAGGATTTTTGGGGTAAATGCCAGCCCATATTGGGCTGGTGGGCGGTCTCATGCAGGCCGAAAAGAATAAAGGCAACAAAAAGCCGATATTTCCTCTCTTGAGGGCAGATTAGAAAGCCTTATGCGGTCGAAAAAATAGTTTTTTGGCAAAATTTTGAGCGAAAAAAGCCCTTTTTAGCGAACAAAAAGAGTAAAATCCCCGCGCCAGGACGGCGCGGAGAGACGAATAAACGTGGGGCAAAAAGAATTCTATTCTATATTATGGGAGAAAGGTTTTCTGTACACCCTCAAGGCGGGGTGCCTAAGCTCTGCCTTTCGAGTTTTGGCGCTGCATGGACGGGCCTCTTGGTTCCCTCGCGGAAGGGAAGGGCGGGCCGGGTTTTCCCTCGGAGGCAAGCGGCATGCGCTTGACCGCAACGACGGGGCTATACCCTGCGAGGGGACATGCTTGACGGCATCCCCGGCAAGGCCGGATCGGTATACGGCGGGCATGCCGGGTCCTGCCTGGAGGCCCTGAAATATCTGCTGTTTGGGGCATTTTTCTGTTTTTGTGTATTGCCATGATGGGCATTGGCATGGTATAAATTAAGGTAGGTTCGAGAATAAAAGCGCCTGTGCGTTTTATCTAACGGCAAAAAGAGGGAACCATGGATATCCAGGTACAGGAACTCATCAACAAGATCAAAAAAGACGGAATTGAGTCCGCCTCGCAGGATGCCGCCCGCCTCAAGCAGGAAGCGGAGGCGGAGGCAAAGCAGATCGTTGAGGCAGCCAAAAAAGAGGCTGCGGAAATTATCGCAAAGGGCAAGCAGGACGCGGAGCGCTCGGAAAAGGCAGGCGTTGCCGCTTTGGGGCAGGCGTCCCGCAACCTGGTTCTGGCTTTCAAGGGCGAAGTTCAGGCTTTGCTGGACCGGCTGGTCGCAGAGGAGCTTGCAAGCTCCTACTCAAGCGACGTGCTCAAGACGGCGCTGCCTGAAATCCTTAAGGCATGGGGCGAGAAGGGAACGGATTCCCTGGCGGTGCTGCTGCCGGAGGCCTCGCTGGACAAGCTCATGGGTTTTTTCAAGACAAAACTTGCCGCCGAGTTCAAGAACGGGCTGGAGCTTCGCTCCGACCGCAACCTTGCCGCCGGCTTCCGTATCGCCAACAAGGACGGTTCCGCGTATTACGATTTCTCTGCGGATGCCGTTGCGGAGATGCTCTGCGCCTACCTTAATCCCCGCCTGGCGGAGATTTTAAGAACCGCAGCAAAAAAACTGTAAGGAAATCCAAGTGGGATCGTACTATTACCTTGTATCCCAGCTTCCCTACCTCATGTTCGGCCAGGCGCCGCCAATGTCGTCGGAAGCGTTCAGGGAACTTGCAAGGCCCCTGGTCAGCGATCAGGACGCGGCGCTGCTGGATCTTGTCAGCCTGGATCCCCAGCCGCCCAGGCCTGGGAATACAGGCGGGGGCCTTTCGTATGAGAACAGCTCGCCTGCCTGCGGCTCGGATTTTATCGACCAGTGGCGGGAATGGGAGCGGGCCATGCGCCTGAACCTCGCAAAGCACCGCCTGGTAAAAACCAAGCGGGAGGGGACCGTCACGGCGGAGCCGCCGGTTCTTCCGACCGATGCCGTTTCTGCCGCGGCCAAGGCGGTCGCGGAGGCCGATTCGCCCCTTGAGGGAGAGACCCTCATCGACAGGGCCCGCTGGAGCGCCATTGAGGTTTTGCAGGGAACGGGCTATTTTGACAGCAGCACGGTTTTCGCCTACTTGCTCAAGCTCATCATCCTTGAGCGGCGGGCATCGTTTCATGCCGAAACGGGATTTTCTGAATATAAATCGCTATACGCATCTATCCTGGAAAACGTTGCCGCCGGCGGCGTGCTTCCAGGAACTTCACCTGCGGGGGAATCTAAATGATCGGAACTAAAGGGACGGTAGTAGCCGTAAACGGGAATATGGTCAGCGTTCGTTTTGACGGCGCTGTTTCCATGAACGAGGTCGGCTATGTCAAAGTCGCCGACAAGCGGCTGAAAAGCGAAGTCATACGTATTCGCGGGGACATAAGCCAGCTCCAGGTCTTTGAAATCACCAAGGGCATCGCCGTGGGCGACAAGGTGGAATATACCGGGGACATGCTGGCGGTGGAACTGGGGCCGGGCCTCCTGGGCCAGGTCTACGACGGGTTGCAGAACCCGCTGCCCCAGCTTGCCGAGGCTGCGGGGTACTTCCTGGAGCGGGGCGTGTACCTCGACCCATTGTCGGCGGACAAGGCGTGGGAGTTTACCCCCACGGTAAAGGTCGGCGACAAGGTCGAGCGGGCGGACACCCTGGGCACGGTTCCGGAAGGCTCCTTTACCCATCGGATAATGGTCCCCTTTGGGATGTACGGTTCATACACCGTGTCAAAGATCAAAAGCGCCGGGTCATACAAAATCAAGGATACCATTGCCGAACTGAAGGACGAAAAGGGAAAGGCGATTCCCGTGACGATGAGTTTCCGCTGGCCGGTCAAGCGTGCCGTGGATTGCTACGAGGAGCGGCTCAAGCCGAAGGACCCCATGGTAACCCGTGTCCGCCTTATCGATACGTTCTTCCCCGTGGCGCGCGGCGGCACTTACTGCATCCCCGGCCCTTTCGGCGCGGGCAAGACGGTCCTCCAGCAGATAACCAGCCGCTATGCCGACGTTGACATCGTCATCGTGGCGGCCTGCGGCGAGCGGGCCGGCGAGGTTGTCGAAACCCTCAAGGAGTTCCCCGAGCTTGTTGACGAAAGAACCGGCCGCTCGCTCATGGAACGGACGGTCATCATCTGTAACACGTCGTCCATGCCCGTCGCCGCCCGTGAAGCCTCGGTGTACACGGCGGTAACTCTTGCCGAATACTACCGGCAGATGGGGCTGAACGTCCTCCTGCTGGCGGACTCCACCAGCCGCTGGGCGCAGGCCATGCGCGAGATGTCAGGCCGCCTGGAGGAAATCCCCGGCGAGGAAGCCTTCCCCGCGTACCTT